>JAIESE010000043.1 GCA_019746225.1 Alphaproteobacteria bacterium
ATATGGTGCGGGCGGAGGGACTTGAACCCCCACGACTTGCGTCACCAGAACCTAAATCTGGCGTGTCTGCCAATTTCACCACGCCCGCAAAAGAGACCCCTTGGAAAACAAACAGGTCTCCTTTATGTACACGAACCAAATTGTATGTTCAATACTTTAGTATCCCTTGCGCCCAGAGGCAAGGTTTTCTTGAGCAATCTTAGAAAAATAATTAAAACTCACTGCCCGAAGTCAATTTATCTTTTTCACTTCAGATTTTTTTAGTTTTCCAAATATGGGCAAATTTAAAACTTGAAATTACGAATATCTTGGACTATTTATATTGTGCATACTAGACATACTTAATATATACATTTGTAAAGGATTTTGATTATGAATGACCAAAATTTACGGAATAAATGGACAGAAGAGAACATATCCTACTTAAAATATGCATATTTAAAGGGATCTCCTTTAAAACAAATCGCAGCAAGCTTAAATCGATCTGTTAGTGCAATCAATAAGGTCTTAGCCCGCCATAATTTGCGAACCCATAGCCGAATGGAGCGTATTCCTTCCTTGCCTCACCTAAACCCCAAGGATATTCAACGAAAGAGGAATGTGGGGGCACGAATTCGAAAGAAAACGCCCCCGGCAGCTTCTTTTCTTAACGATGAGTATAGACGATGGGTAATATTTGAAAGAGTGATTGGTTGGATGGAATCTCAGAATGTAAGTGTTAGTAAATCAGTTAATGATGTTTATTATGAAATTGATGGATTTCCAAAGAGCAAACAACAAATATTAGCTATGGCAAATGCACTAAGAGAGCAACAAAACCTCCCAATTTTTTTTGTTGAAGGGATTACATATATGTGAGAATTCTTCCTTTAACCCTTTCTTATAGGATGAGACCCCTGTTATATAATTTTAAACGTGGCTCTCCTTTTTGAATCGTTGAAGCGCAAGCCCAAACAATACAACAAGCAAAGCAACAGACTGTTTACCATCATCGAAATTCTTTTTTGGGGAGCCTCAATTGCCTCCCCTGACTTCTTTTCTTGGTGTTAAATCGCTCCCTATGCTATGTATAGCCCTACTCTCCTGCTGGTCAACGTCATTATTTTGGGGGAGAAAACTTTAAATATGAGCATTGTTAAATAGAGTCATTAAGGAAACAAACACATGCCATCTGGCATTTACATTATCGGCGGACCTACCGCTGGCGGCAAGTCTGCCTTTGCCCTTAATCTCGCCAAGCGTATGGATGGTGAGATTATTAATGGAGATAGCATGCAATTGTACAGCCATTTACAGATTCTCACTGCACGACCCACTGACCTGGAGGGCATTGCGCATCATCTCTATGGGGTTTTGGAAGGCGACCAAATCGGCTCCGTAGGTTGGTGGTATGAAGCCGCCTGCAAAGTCATTGAAGATGTGCTGGCGCGAGGGAAAACGCCGATCGTGGTTGGGGGTACGGGTTTGTACTTGCGAGCCCTAACGCGGGGCTTGTCTCCAGTCCCTGACATACTAGAGTCCATTCGCTTAGAAGCGCGGCATTTGGCGAACACTTTTTCGGAAGATGACTTTTTTGCTCTTGTTGCTCAAGAGGACCCTAAAATTTTGGGCAAACTTCACCCCAACGACACCCAACGCCTTACCAGAGCCCTTGAGGTTGTGCGAAGCACCCAAACCTCCCTTCAAGACTGCCAAGGTCGACCTCAAAAGATACTGGATTTAGAATACCAATACTGTGTTATTCTTCCCCCTCGAGAAGTCCTATATCAACGAATTAATGATCGTTTTGTTTGGATGGTTGAAAACGGTGCTGTGAGCGAAGTTGAGGATTTACTTCAAAGAAATATCGACTCCAATTCCCCAATTCTAAAAGCCGTTGGCGTGCCTGAATTAGCCAATCATTTAAGGGGCAATATCTCTCTCGACCAGGCAATAAACCTTGGCCAACAAGCCACACGACGGTATGCCAAGCGTCAAACAACGTGGTTCACGCGCCAAGTCCCGGGAGCAGAAGTGGTCACTTAAATCCCCACCAAGTATTTTCTTTCCAAATTTTCGATGGATACCCTTGAATTTTCCATCAATATTGGATAATAATCACTTATACTATTTATAAAAATTAATTTCGGAGAAATTTGAGTTATGGATCAAGCAGCTCTTCCAACAGTTGCGGCCCTCGCCGCATCAACACCAGCCTTGCCTGAGGGCCTTTCCCTCTGGGTGATGTTCTGGGACGCCGCACCGATTATTAAATTGGTTATTATTGTCTTGCTCGCTGCTTCTTTTTGGTGCTGGACAATCATCTTTCAAAAGATCATCCGCCTTCGGCGCCTCCACTCCAGCGCAGAACAATTTGAGGAATCTTTTTGGTCTGGGGGGGCTCTGGATGATCTTTATGATCGGATCAACAACCGCCCCCAAGACCCATTAAGCGCCATTTTCTGTGCAGCAATGCGGGAATGGCGTCGTTCGATCTCAAAAGGTTTAGCGAGCTCCAATGATTCGAGGGGAACTTTGCAACAACGCATTGAACGCGTCATGCAATTGACCGTTGGCCGAGAAATGGATCGTCTCGAACGACATATGGGATTCTTGGCATCAACAGGTGCAACCGCCCCCTTTATTGGGTTGTTTGGAACTGTTTTGGGTATTATGAACAGCTTTCAAGCTCTGGCGACGCAGCAAAACGCCAACTTGACCGTTGTTGCCGTTGCCCCTGGTATCGCTGAAGCCCTTTTTGCAACAGCCGTTGGTTTGGTTGCCGCGATTCCAGCTGTTATCGCCTATAACAAACTATCCAGTGACTTAAACCGCTATGCCAATCGTCTCGACGCATTTTCTAATGAGTTTAGCGCGATTATTTCCCGTCAATTTGAGGAGCAAGCATAAACGATGGCTGTTTCAATTAATCGAGCCTCTCACAAGCATGGATCGCGGCGCCGTTCTACTGGGCAAGCTTTCTGTGACATCAACGTTACGCCCTTTGTCGATGTGATGTTGGTGCTGCTTGTTATCTTTATGGTTACTGCCCCCATGCTTACCGTTGGCGTTCCCGTTGATCTGCCAAAAACAAAAGCAGCTAAGATGAATGATCAAGTGGAACCCTTGGTTGTCTCTGTCGATGCCAATGGAAAATCTTATCTTCAAGAAGCGGAACTGGAAGGGGATGCTTTAATTGAGAGGCTGATCGCTGTATCAGGCAGCAACCCAGATACGAAAATTTACGTGCGCGGGGATCAAAAGATAAATTATGGGCGTGTCATGGAGATCATGGGGGTCATCGCCGCTGCAGGCTTTAACAAAGTTTCTCTCATTGCAGAAATGCCCACAGGCCCAGATAAAGGGAAAAATCTAAAAGTTAAGTCCCCTGCTCTTGCAACCCCTGCCCCTCAAAGTGGGACGCCTCTCGGGCTTACCCAACGTGCTCCTCTAACACCCTCCGCCCCACCGCCCCAGGCTATGATGCCGTCTGGGAATATTTCCCAGCAGGCACAACAACCGCCCCTCATGTCCCAAACTCGAGCTGCTCCGCCTGTTGCCCCTCAAGTGCCAGCCGTTCGGATTGTTAGACCGACTCCGATTCCAGCAAATGACCCCAAAGTTATACGGAGCCCATAACCCCGATGAAGCGTCCGCTTATCTATTCTGGGCTCTTGCACTTTACAGTACTCATTTTGATACTGGTTGGATTCTATAACCCTTTTCACACGACAAGACCCACAGAAACACCCATGATGATTGAATTTGTTCAAGTAGCGGAACAAAGCGCAGCACCTCAACTCGCCCCAGAAGTTATAAAAGAGGCAGAACAGCCCGAACCCCCCAAGCCAACACCTGCACCAACGCCACCCACGCCACCCCAGCCAGAACCCACTCCTCAGCCTGAGCCGGAACCGATAAAGCCAGAGCCTAAACCAGAACCTAAGCCAGAGCCAAAGCCCGAGGAAGCCGAACCCATTCCCGATCCAAAAGCAAAGAAAAAGCCAAAGGACAAGGAAAAAGAAAAGCCAAAGGAAGAAAAGCCCAAACAAAAGGCTGAACTTACCTTAGACAAAAAGAAGAAAGACAAAACGAAACCGGATGATAATAAGGATAAGAAAAAAAAGCCTTCAAAGAGTTTTGATGATTTGTTGAATGAGATTGAATCCGCAGATGACGGCGCACCTTCACGTGGCAAGGGGGCGCCTGCAGCCACCATAGGCCCGGTACTTACCGCATCTGAAAAAGATGCTTTGAGCCGACACATGTCACGATGTTGGATCATCCCTGCTGGCTTGCGTGATGCACGCGACATACGGGTGCCGATTAAAATTAATGTGGCCCGAGATGGAACGGTACAAAGAGCAGAAATTGTGGATAAAGGTCGTATGGCAAAGGATCTGTCTTATCGCACTGCTGCTGAAAGTGCGCGGCGGGCCGTGTTAGATCCGAACTGCAGCCCTTTACCAATACCGCAAGACAAATATGAAATGTTTAAAGAATTTACGTTTAACTTTGACCCAAGAGAAATGTTTTAATTCACGGGAAAAACGTGTTTTAATAAAAGATGAGAGGAACACTAATCATGGCTAGATTCATACTATCTTTGGTCTTTATAAGCTGGTTTGGTTTATCTTGCCCAATCCATGCAACCCTAGAAATTGATGTTACACAAGGGCAAATTGCCCCAACCCCAATTGCGATACCCGATTTTGTAGGTTCCAACGACGAAAAGAGTCGAGAAATTTCTGCCCTTGTTGGCACGGATCTGGAACACTCTGGCCTTTTTCGCCTGGTGAGCAAAGCTGCGTTCCTTCAAGATACGCAATCCGCCTTTAACGGACCCCGTTTTGCGGACTGGAGGGTAGTCAATGCCCAATGCCTTTTGGTGGGGCGTGTCACAACTTCCGGCGGTAAAGTTACTGTTGAATTTCGTTTGTTCGACGTTTATAACGGCACCCAAATGTTAGGCATGTCTTTATCCGCCGCTGAAGGTCAATGGCGTAAAGTTGCTCATATGATTGCGGATGCTGTCTATAATCGTGTGACAGGTGAAGCTGGCTATTTTGATACAAAAGTTGCCTACATTGACAGCAGTGGTCCCAAAACCAAAATGCGTGTGAATCGCCTGGCTATTATGGATTATGACGGACATAATAATATCTATTTGACCGATGGGGTTCATATGGTTTTAACCCCTCAGTTTCACCCTGCCTCTAAAGAAATTGCCTATTTTGCCATTGTCAATAAAACGGCTCATGTGTATGCGATCAATATTTTCAACCGTAAGAAACGTCTCATTGGTCATTTTAAAGGGATGACATTTGCCCCAAGATATTCCCCAGATGGAAAAAACATCATCATGAGTCTTGCTAAAGATGGAACATCAGCGATTTACACAATGAATCTGAGTAACGGTGCTGTGAAACGCCTTACGGAGCATCGTGTTATTGACACCTCTCCTTGCTACTCCCCGGATGGAACTCAAATTGCCTTTACTTCTGACCGATCTTCTCCTGAGACAACTCAAGAAAAAATTTACGTGATGGACAGCAATGGGGGCAATGTTCGGTGCATTAGTTTTGGAGATGGTAAATACTCTCAACCAGCCTGGTCTCCCCGTGGAGATCTCATCGCCTTTACAAAGCATGTTGGGGGACGCTTCTACATTGGCGTTATGAATGTTGACGGAACGAATGAACGCCTTATTGCTGATGGACATCTCGTGGAAGCGCCCACATGGGCACCCAATGGACGTGTTCTTTTATTTACCAAAGAAAGTGGTGGGAAGCGCGGAAACAGTCGTCTCTACAGTATTGATTTAACGGGACGAAATTTGCGCTCCGTCAAAACCCCCAGAGACTCCTCGGACGGAGCATGGTCTAGATTATTGTCTGAATAGGATGAAAATAGGTTGAATCTGTGGCATTTTCTCTACACCCAGGAAAAATCCGCTGACCTAACCTCATTTTCTCTTTTCATTTGCATCAATAATTTGTTAACTTTTATATGGTTTAATGTTTAATGTGATCAACAATTATAGGGATGATAGATAATGCGTAGTAAAATTTTAAGTGCTCTAGTACTAGGTGCATTTGCAGTAGGTTGCGAATGTGCTCCTGACCAATGTGTAAACGTTGATGAATCTTGTGCTCCTGGTACTCCAGGCGACTTCAAGAGAAACATCAAAGACCGCGTTTACTTTGCCTTCAACAAGTCACACATCACAGAAGAATCCAAAAGAACATTGGAAGCTCAATCTGGATGGCTAAAAACATACCCTGCAACAAAAGCAGTTGTTGCTGGACATTGTGACAATCGTGGAACACGTCAATACAACCAAGCTTTGGGTGATCGCCGTGCGCACGCCGCGAAGAAAACATTGGTTCACTTGGGCGTAGATCATAAGCGCTTGTCAACAATTTCCTATGGTAAGGACAACCCGCAAGTAGCTGGTGATACCGAGGAAGCTTACGCACAAAACCGCGTTGCCGTTACAACAATTGAATAGTTGTAACTAACGTTCGTTTTGCGAACTTCAAAAAACCCCGCCAAGCAAACCCTTTATAGGGAATGACCTGGCGGGGTTTTTTATTTGTTGTGTCCTCATCTTTTTCTCATCGCGATGAACTCAACATAAATGGTATACCATGCCTCCAAGCTAGAAAATCATCTCAAAATCGACTATTGTAAATTAAACAGCGCCTTTGAATTGAGGATAGAGGATTTGGGGGCCGCCATTGATCTCCTCCTATATCCACCAAATACCGCAAGGACACTAACAGGAAGAAGAAATGAAACAATCACCCATTCGCACAGCCGTATTCCCCGTCGCCGGTCTTGGCACCCGCTTCTTACCCGCAACAAAAGCTTCACCCAAAGAAATGCTGGTGGTCGTTGATAAGCCACTGATTCAATACGCCGTTGAAGAAGCACGTGACTCAGGGATTGAAAATTTTATCTTTGTAACTTCCCACGGAAAGTCAGCGATCGAAGACCATTTTGATGTCAACTATTCTTTAGAACAGATGTTGGAAAGCCGAGGCAAGTTGGCTGAACTGGCCATTTTGAGAGAATATCAACTCGATCCAGGTCAGGCTGTCTTTATTCGTCAGCAAGTACCTTTGGGCCTTGGCCATGCTGTTTGGTGCGCGCGCCATCTGGTTGGTGATCACCCTTTCGCTTTGATATTGGCTGACGATCTTATTTTATCAAAAAAGCCATGTCTATCCCAAATGATTGAGGCGTATGGTCACCTTAATGGCAATGTGGTTGCGGTCATGGATGTACCGCCCGAGCAAGTGAATCGCTATGGTATATTAGATGTCGTGAAGGAAGATAGTACCCACGTTCAGGCCCGAGGTGTTATTGAAAAACCGGACATTGGATCTGCCCCCTCCAACACAGCCATTGTCGGACGCTATATTCTTCAACCTGAGATATTTACGATATTAGAAAACGTTCAAAAGGGAGCCGGGGGCGAGATTCAACTCACAGATGCATTTCCAACTCTTATCGAACGCATGCCTTTTCACGGGCTCCGTTTTGAGGGGACCCGCTTTGATTGTGGATTGAAAGAAGGATGGCTTGAAGCAAACCTTGCCTTTGCCTACGCTCGCTCTGATTTAAAGGACTCCTTACTCACTTCTATACGAAAGCATTGTAATTAAGTCCAAGCAGCAAACCCAATTAAGTGAAATGTGGGTATAAGTGACGTTTGCGCTCCAATCCTTCAAAATGCTTGAGACCATAGAGGTAAGCAACTGTGATGGGCAACGAGATTGCCCATATGCCAAAATGACCAAATTGACGACCTAAAAAGATCAACCCAAACGAAGTCACAATAAACATTAACGCTCTGGAGACTGCATACAAAAAGCTTGAGAAAGTAACCCGACGATAGATCGGAAAATGACTAATAAAGACAGCATCAGCTGGAGCGGCACTTAAAGGGACAAGAAGGATCAGCAACTGGATCAAAAATATGTGGACGGGGCTATGGGCATTCATAATCAAATATGGCAACACGATCATCAGAAGGAGCATTAAGGTTCCGACGACTTTCAGAATTCTTATGGGATGAAAAAAGCAGCTCAGGTATGTCAAGGTTATGCTGGATACGACAGGCACAATCGATAAATAGAAATTATGCCTAATGATGTCATCATGAGAATACCCATAAGTTTCGGTGAGCATCGGATTGAAATACAAAAATCCAAGGTAAAAACACAAAGGCCATCCACAAAATATTAAAAAGTATGACGTCAGGGTTCTGGCTTGTATGGGTTCTTTCCAGGTTTCATTGAACTTTTTACCAGCGACTGGGTCATATTCTAGGTTCATCTCTTGAACCCCTTTTATTAACCACTGTCTTTTCGCCTCCAGAAACACAGGCGTTTCTCGCAGTCGCGTTCTTGCAAAAGCACCGAAAATTGCAATGGATGCCCCAACCCAGAAAGCAATGCGCCAATTCAAGTCATAGGTAAGGACAAGCGTCACAATCCCGAGGGCGACAAATCCACCCATATCCGCAGCAATGGCTAAGGTCGAAACAATTGGGTACCGAGCAGGGATATTTATAGTCTCTGTCAAATATACCTCCGCCCCCATAATTTCCCCCATTGAGGACATCCCTTGAGCAATACGACAGATGATCATAATCCAGGCAGAAGCAACGCCAATTTGAGCATATGTTGGAAGGTTGGCCATGACAAGGCAGGAAACAGCCATCATGATTGTCGTAATAATAATGGTAGATTTACGACCAATGTGGTCACCAATCCACCCGAAGATCAAAGCACCAATGGGTCGGAAAACAAAGGTGGTACATAATACAAAAGCCGACAAGAGTGCAGCTGTCTGGGGATCTGATTTTGGAAAGAAAAGTTCATTAAGGATCACTGCCATATGAATATAAAGCATCAAATCAAAGTACTCTAAGAATGTTCCAGCTTGGAGGAGAACAGCAGATTGCTTCTGTTCACGGCCAAGAGATGAAAATATACCCATGATTCGTCCTTATATTTATTGTTGTATTATGGTGCTCTCTTTAAACAAAGTTATGAGAATCAACACCATGTAATAGGAAAGACTCACTAGCCTCTTCTTCTTTTAAACAAAAACGATATATCAATATCGTCGATAATACGCGCGCCTTAGAAGGCAACAACTCTCTTTCACCGTTCTCAAAATACCGAAGGGTGCTTGCGCTTATACCCGTGAGTTGCTCAAATTCTGCCCGAGAGAGGCCTAATTTTTTTCTAATTGAGTGAACCCTCTCACCTGGTTTTAAAGATATACTTTTTTTTGTCATTCTATTAAAACTTTTATATTTTGAACAGTAAATTTTCTTTTGTGAGTATCTTTTCTGTTCAATTTGATTGATGTGTCACATACTGCCAAGTTAATGCGTTAAATGGAATATATATTTCATAGGTGAACACCACCCTTTTAAATCCACAAAACCTCCGGTTGTATATTGATTTTTACTAAAAATATAAATTTCTATGCCATTTTTCTCTGTTGCGTCATAAAGACGCAACAACCCATTGTTCTTTACCGACAACACAATCCACATGAATAATCAACTTCTCGTTAGACTTACTACAAATTAAAAGTTACCTTGACTAAATCTCAAGAATTCTTTATCTTATTTTCTTTATTCATCAATCTTATTTTTAGTTTTAGAAGAGCGCCGTATCATGATTTTGAGAAATCTCATCCTTTCCGTTCTACAAGTTTGTTTTTTGTCTTTAACGACTCTAGCAGCTGAGGAAAATGGCACTCAAACAGTTGAATTTCATGAATATTCGAAAGAATATTTTATGTATGCAAATACACCTCAGCAACTTCTTGGACAAGTTCTTATTCCTAAAAAACCTCGTATTTTAGAAATTGGAGCCGCCCGCGGTTTTTTTATTGAAGAAACCTTGTTAACGGCTTCAGAAAATGAGAAAAAAGTAGAGTATGTTGCTGTTGAATTTAAGGAGTCCTGCCGTGCTACGTTGAGAAAAATATTTGAAAGTTTTTCAAATCACCCCTTTAATCATAAATGTGTGTTAGGTCTAAATCCCAATGTTGTTGACTATATACGCCGTAACCCGGCCAATAAAAAAGAATATTTCAGCTCAATTATCTCTTTCTATTCCCTCCATTGTCTGTGCCCTTCTGATTTAATGGAAGTCCTTCTCGCCTGTCAGGCCTTTTTGAAGCCCGAGGGGGACTTATGCTTAACGTTACAATGCCCCGAGGCATTGGAAACCGACTCATTAACAGAGACCTTAGTATCAGAATTTAAACGCGGCGATCTATTTCCTGGCTTCAACTATGACGAAACCAGAACCCTTGGGCAGATGAAAACTTTCTTAAGAGAAACTCTTGATTATCCTTTGAGTCACGCATTAGCCAGCAAAAAGGATTATCCAGACGCTCTCTCATTTGCTCATGATTTCGCCCCAATATCCCCAACGGTTCATGAATGTCAATGGACCCAGGCCATTTTAGAAGCTTGTGGCTTTGAGGTGAAAGTGTGCAAGGAGGTTACAGACACCTATCCTTCACGCCCGCTGGAAATTGATGAAGTGAGCAACGACGGAATCGAAACAAAGTACTTATACGTTGAAGCGCGTAAATCAAACAAGGGGCCAAAAGAAGAAGTTTTAAAGGGTTATCGAGAATCTGCTCGGAAAAAGGAGGAAAACCTCTTTGCTCTTTATAAAGCGCTCGTGTCCCCTTTAGAATAAGTATATTGAGTCATCGAGGGAACCATAGACTGTGACTTAACGTTGACAGAATTCACCCTTGGGGTGTTATATGGGGTGAGGTGTTATATGGGTTTGCAAACAACAAAAGGATTTTAAGATGCAAATTGCAATTGTGGGATCTGGGTATGTGGGCCTGGTTACGGGCGCGTGTTTTGCGGAATTTGGATACCATGTTACGTGCGTCGACAAAGACGTCAGCAAGATTGAGAATTTATGCAAAGGCATCATCCCGATCTATGAACCAGGGTTAGAATCTCTCGTCCAACAAACCCAAAAAGTTGGACGCCTTTCCTTCACAACGGATTTAAAAGAAGCTGTATCTAAAGCAGATGCCGTCTTTATAGCTGTAGGCACACCAAGTCGCCGGGGCGATGGACATGCTGACCTTTCTTATGTCTATGCCGCCGCCGAAGAGATCGGCCAAGCCCTCGAGGGATACACGGTCGTTGTTACCAAATCCACCGTTCCCGTTGGAACGTGTCGAAAAGTGTCTGAAATCATTTCACAAACCCTCCAGACCCTCCAGTCAAAAGCCGAGTTTGATGTGGCCTCCAACCCAGAATTTTTACGGGAAGGCTCTGCCATCAACGACTTTATGCGCCCGGATCGCGTTGTGATCGGGACCCAGAGTGATCCCGCCGGCCATGATCGCGCACGGGCCGTTCTCCAACAGCTGTATCGCCCCCTTTATTTAATTGAAACACCCCTAGTTTTTACCGGCATCGAAACAGCAGAGCTCATTAAATATGCCGCCAACGGCTTCCTGGCCATGAAGATCGCCTTTATCAATGAAATGGCAGATGTTTGTGAGCAAGTGGATGCGAACATTCAAGATTTGGCAAAAGCCATCGGTTTGGATGGACGCATTGGCCGCAAATTCCTTCATGTGGGACCTGGGTATGGCGGTTCATGCTTTCCCAAAGACACGCTTGCTCTTACCAAAACAGCACGAGATAAGGGCGCCCCAACCTCGATTATAGAGTCCGTTGTTAAATCCAACGACGACCGTAAAAAAGCTATGGCAAATAAAGTGGTTCAAGCTCTCGATGGTCCCACCAAGGGAAAGACCATTGCGGTATTAGGGGTCACTTTTAAACCAAATACCGATGACATGCGCGATGCCCCAAGTCTCACCATTATCCCGGCTTTGCAGGAAGCAGGCCTTAAAATTCAAGCTTATGATCCAGTAGGTCGGGAAGAAGCGGAAAAGCATTTGAGCAACATTAGTTGGGCAAAGAGCGCCTATGAGGCGATGAAAGGGGCCGATGCTGTCTTGATTCTCACCGAATGGAATGAATTCCGAGCTCTCGATTTCGGCAAAATGGCCGGATTTTTGAGTTACCCCCTCCTCATTGATTTGCGCAATATTTATCGCCCCGAAGAGATGATCGCGGCTGGTTTTGACTATGTCTCGATTGGTCGCCCGACCATTTATGGCGCTGAACTTGCATCCCAAAGGGCAACGTCCGTTGCATGAAGGCCAAGCTTCAAAGAGAGACCTCATGACCCTTCACACATTCAATCCTGCCATTATGCGAGAATACGACATTCGCGGAGAAGTGAACAAAACCTTGTTCGAAGCGGATGCCTTAGCTCTTGGAAGAAAGTTCGGCATTACCTTATCTCAGAGCTTGAAAAAGAATGTATGTGTGGGAAGAGATGGTCGTCTCACCTCCCCCACCTTAACTTCTGCCCTTATTGAGGGATTGCTGGAAAAGGGAATGGATGTCACGGATCTCGGAATGGGTCCCACACCGATGACCTATTTTGGCTTGAAGAAGCTTGGATTTGATGCGGCCATCATGGTCACTGGCTCCCACAATCCTGCACCTGACAATGGTTTTAAAATGGCGTTGCAAAATCGCCCCTTTTTTGGAAAAGATATTCAAGATATTGCAAAGATCGATGAAATGATCAACGTCGGGCCCTCAGGAACGCTCCTTACTCAAAATGTAGCCGACCAATATGTTGAGCGCCTCCTCCAAGATTACGAGCCTCCCGTTGTAAGCATTGACCACCCTTTAAAAATTGTATGGGATGCAGGCAATGGCGCTACCGGTGACATCTTGAAAGAGCTCACCAAGGGCATCGCCGGAGAGCATATTCTTCTGAACGAGAAAATTGATGGAACGTTTCCAGCCCACCATCCGGACCCCACGGTAGCCGAAAACCTAGTCCAACTGATCGAGAGTGTGAAGGCACATAAAGCCGATGTCGGCATCGCCTTTGATGGGGATGGGGACCGCATCGGCGTTGTGGACGGAACGGGTCGCATTATTTGGGGGGACCAGCTGTTGCTGCTTCTTGCCCGGGATGTAGTGAGGCAAAACCCCGGCGCCACCATTATTGCGGATGTGAAGTCCACACAAGCCTTGTTTGATGAAATCACAAAGCTCGGCGGAAATATCCTGATGGCGCGCACGGGCCATTCCCTGATTAAGTCAAAAATGGCTGAAACAGGCGCACTCCTAGCGGGCGAGATGAGCGGCCACATCTTTTATGCGGACAAATATTACGGCTATGATGATGCGCTCTACAGCGCCGTTCGCCTGATCAACATCCTTCAGCAGTCCCCCCAATCCTTAAATCAAATGATTGAGTCCCTACCGCATTTCTATAACACCCCAGAAATTCGCATCGATTGTGCAGATGACAAAAAATTCAACGTTGTGGACACCATCTCCCAGAAACTCGCTTCCGAAAAGGCAACCGTTTCAACAATCGATGGCGTTCGCGTCTCGCGCGAGCACGGTTGGTGGCTCCTTCGTGCTTCCAATACTCAAGCTACTCTCGTTGCCCGCTGCGAATCCGCCACCCAAACCGGCCTTGAGGCACTTCAAATGGATCTCGCAGGCTATTTAGAGCCGCATGGGTTGAAGGTGTAAAAGAGAACCGAAAGCTCCCAAATTAGGAAATGGAAAGATATGGCTTCAGATACTGTCCTGTATAACTTTTCTTTATCTTCGCCACTTCTTCAGGGGTGCCAGTCGCCACGATCTGTCCGCCTTTAAAGCCACCTTCCGGACCGAGATCGATGATCCAGTCGCCGGTTTTGATGACCTCGAGGTTGTGTTCAATCACAATGACCGTGTTGCCTTGGTCCACCAGCGCATGCAAGACTTCCAGCAATTTCCGTACATCTTCAAAATGGAGGCCTGTTGTGGGTTCATCCAAAATATAAACCGTCCGCCCGGTTGCCCTTCGAGAAAGCTCTTTGGCCAACTTCACACGCTGCGCTTCGCCTCCTGAGAGGGTGGTTGCCTGCTGCCCCACATGGATGTAGCCAAGGCCCACCTGCTGAAGGGTTTTGAGCTTTTCTCGCACGCCGGAGTGGGCATCAAAGAAGTCGACTGCCTCATCGACGGTCATATCCAAAATATCCGCAATCGATTTTCCTTTGAACTTCACATCTAAGGTCTCCCGGTTATACCGCTTGCCGTGGCATTGATCACATTGCACATACACATCGGGCAAAAAGTGCATTTCTATCTTTATGACGCCATCGCCTTGACACGCCTCACACCGACCGCCGCGCACATTAAAGGAAAAGCGCCCCGGGGCATAGCCGCGCGCTTTACTTTCGGGCAACCCTGCAAACCATTCCCGAATAGGCGTAAAACACCCAATATAGGTGGCGGGGTTGGAGCGGGGCGTGCGCCCAATAGGCGATTGGTCAATGTCGATGACCTTGTCGATATGCTCGACCCCACGCAGCTCATCGTGCGGACCTGCGGGATCCCGTGCATCAAAGAAATGACGCGCTAAGGCTTTGTATAGGGTTTCGACGACCAGCGAGGATTTACCTCCCCCCGAGACGCCCGTCACGGACGTCAGTGTGCCTAAGGGAAAATCCACGGTTACATTCTTCAAGTTATTCGCGGTTGCCTTCGTTAGGGTAAGCGCATGCCCTGATCCGGGCCGTCTCTTCGGTGGCACATCAATTTTCCGGGCACCAGACAAATATTGCCCCGTCAAACTTTTCTTATTTTTCAGAATGTCTTCTAATGTACCTTGAGCAACAATTTCGCCTCCATGTCGCCCAGCACCGGGGCCCATGTCAATGATTTGATCAGCGGTGCGAATCGCATCCTCATCATGCTCCACCACCACAACCGTATTTCCGATATCTCGCAAATGTTTCAAGGTAGAGAGCAGGCGATCATTGTCCCGTTGATGAAGACCAATGGAAGGCTCATCGAGCACATACAACACACCCGTCAAGCCAGAACCAATTTGTGAGGCGAGACGAATGCGCTGACTCTCGCCTCCGGATAGCGTTCCCGAAGCCCTTGAAAGCGTCAAATAATCCAGCCCCACATTGACCAAAAACGTCAGGCGATTGTGAATCTCTTTTAAGATACGATGGGCAATTTCTTGTTGCTTCTGGTTGAGTTCAAGATTCTGAAACCACGTGCTCGCTTCCCCAATCGACAAAGCACACACCTCGCTGATTGACTGGCGGGCGATTTTTACACACAGAGCCTCCGGCTTCAGGCGCTGCCCCTGGCACACGGAGCACGGATTCATCATCTGATAACGTGTCAAATCTTGACGGATCCAGTCACTTTCCGTTTCTCGCCAGCGGCGCTGGAGATTTGGCAACACACCTTCAAATGGCTTATGGGTCGTGTAACGACGATTGCCATCATCAAAAATAAGCGGGATGGGGTGTCCCTTCGATCCTTTGAGAATCACCTCTTGAATGTCTTCGGGAAGTTCCCCAAACGGTGTTTCCATGGAGAACTTAAAATGCTTGGCGAGAGACTCCAAAACTTGCGCATACCATTCATTAATATGGTGACGTTTGCGCCCCGATCCCTCAGAAGTTGCCCAGGGGAGAATGGCACCTTGTCGCAAACTCAAATGAACATTAGGCACAACCAAAGAGGCCACAAAATCAATCTCGACCCCCAACCCATCACAAGTTGGGCACGCGCCATGAGGACTGTTAAAAGAGAAGAGACGTGGCTCAATTTCATTAAGTGTAAATCCAGAAACCGGGCAGGCAAATTTTGCTGAAAACGTCGTGCGCTCGCCCCCATCCACTTTTTCAGCAAAGACCAACCCATCACTCAAACCCAACGCTGTTTCAAGAGAATCGGCGAGGCGCTGCCCCATATCCGCCTGCACAACCAGGCGGTCCACCACCACTTCAATATCGTGGTTGATTTTCTTGTTGAGAGCAGGCACTTGGTCAATTTCATAAACCGTCCCATCAACCTTAACCCGTTGAAATCCTTTTTTTCGCAAATCTTGAATTTCTTTTTTATACTCGCCTTTGCGACCTCGAACGATGGGGGACAGAAGCAATAACTTTGTGCCCGCTGGCATACTCAAGATGCGATCCACCATTTGACTGACCGTTTGTGCTTCAATCGGCAAGCCTGTTGCCGGTGAGTGAGGCACTCCAATACGCGCAAACAGAAGGCGTAAATAATCATACAGCTCTGTGACCGTACCAACCGTAGAGCGCGGATTCTTAGAGGTCGTTTTTTGTTCAATGGAGATCGCGGGACTCAAACCGTCAATCGAGTCCACATCTGGCTTTTGCATCAGCTGCAGAAACTGCCGTGCATAGGCAGATAAGCTCTCCACATAGCGACGCTGCCCTTCGGCATACAATGTATCAAATGCCAAAGAGGACTTACCAGAACCACTTAGTCCCGTAATGACCACGAGCCGATCCCGAGGAATATCCACATGAATATCTTTTAAGTTGTGCTCGCGCGCACCTCGAATGCTGATTTTTGTCGTGGTCATGACTTTGTTCTCGGGGGGTTAGTGGGCCTATCTAATTCTTCTTCAAGGGCTGAGGCTCTTTGGAGGCGATCGTTAATGGCCATGCCAAGACCGGTCATCGGAATGGGCATCACGGCAATACCTTTGTACGCTTTCTTATCCAATTGACGCATCATCTTAAATAAATTGGCAGCCGCTTCCGTTAAATCTCCCGATGGACTTAAGTTCAGTGTGACTGGCAACGATCCAGCATCCCCAAACCCAAGAAGGGCTTCATCGGGCTGGCAATCGAGTGCATTGAGGCGCAAAGGGCGGTGGGGTGCATAATGGCGATGCATCATCCCCGGGGCTTTCACTGCAATGCCTACATCTTTGGCAAGGCGAATTGGGCCTACAATGGCCTCTAAAGCCTCAATCAGAATACTCCCCGGACGCAACAAAACAGGTGTTTCTCGTGACAAATCAAGGATCGTCGACTCCAGACCCACTTCACAAGGTCCTCCATTTATGATCAAAGGCACCAGATCTCCAAGAGATTCTGCCACATCATCTGCTGAGGTTGGGCTAATCCCTGTGGATCGATTCGCACTCGGTGCGGCCAACGGGCGACCATATTCGCGAATCAAACGTCCCGCAATGGGATGGGAGGGACACCGAATTGCAAGGGTATCAAGCCCCCCACCCGCCAGAAGAGAAACCGGGCATTTCTTAGCGCGATTGAGAACAAGCGTCAAAGGGCCGGGCCAAAACATTTCCATGAGAGAGCGGGCCTCTATAGTCATCTCAACGAGTTTTGAAGCATCCTCCATCGACGCTACATGAATAATCAAAGGGTTAAAGGTTGGGCGATTTTTAAGCTCATATATGCGTGCAATTGCTTTATCCTGGAAGGCATCCCCGGCAAGACCATAAACGGTTTCCGTTGGCATGCCAACAACCTGGCCCTCCTTTAATAGGCGACAAGCTTCAGCAATACCTTGAGGGGTCGGGGCAGTAATCATTTTCGCGTTAAATCCTTAACATCTCTTTGCATATCCCTATGTAAGGCATTTTACTTCAAAATTCTAGGGGAGAGATTATGAATGGGGGAAAAGATCGTGTATCAAGTTGCTCATCATTTAAGGGCTGCTTTCACCGAGGGGTCGCACAGAGCATAGCGAAACGGCGGGTGAGGGACGAATAATGTAAATATATCAAGTTATTGCGAGGGGTTTAAGCACGAAGTGCTGAAACGACGTGGCAATCCATGTATTTGATAGCTTCAACATCATAATAAGTGCAAGGATTTGAAAATATTTGAAAATACATGGATTGCCACGTCGCATTCGCTCCTCGCAATGACTTGATTTGTTTACACGAAATGGGATCCCTCATACCCCTCACCAACCGTTATGATCTATTTCCTGCTTTTAAGACAGACCAATCCTTTGATATTTATTTTGAACCTTCTGCAGGATCCGCGTCGGGACCAATTTTATCTTCATCTTGAGGAAGTTCATCAGATGTTGCCTCTGGCTTCATAATAAACTGTGGACCATATACACCTTTCTTTATGTTTTTATTAAGTCTCACTTTAAGCTTTACTTTTAACTCCTTGGCATCCTTTATTAATTGTGCCACCGCAGCTTCATTTGCTGCCTTTATTTTAGGGTCCAGAGACTTTTTAAGGATCCCCTTCTCATATAATTCTTCTCCTTCAGAATCAATCAGCCTTCGAGCAGCTTCTATCCTGGCTAGATCCTGAACCAGGACTTTATACGTATCAAGAGAATAAACAGCGATGGTATTGGGTTCTTCTGGATTTATAGGTATTTTCCGATGATGCTTTTTATTCCATTTCATTGCATTGAATATACATCTTCTTAAACTAAACGTTTCTACGTCTACATTCTTTTCAGTTTTAATCCCGAACCTTAGAAGGAGTGTGTATTTACCTATATCTTTAACTCTTTGGCAATTCCTTAAACAAACAGAATTCAAAAGCCTGGTATAACAAGTATGGGATATTGGGCCCGTACACCCAATAAAGCATTTCTCCCCTTTAACCAAGTCTTTAAGGCTTCTTAACCCATCGACGATCGTTTCCTCAGCTAACTCCTTTATAACGGGTGCCAGGTCTTTTCCAATGGCAGCTGCTGCTCCAAGGGCTGCTAGACTTCCCGCAGCTTGAGAGGGATTAAAGCCTATACAAAACATCATCGCAAATAGAGCTATATATTTCTTCATGGAGCATTCCTAAAATATTAGAACCAGTTTCAAGTATCATAGCAAATATTCATTAATGCTTTATTACTAAGCTCGTTGCCTCCTTTTCCTGTGGTGCTAGCATTCTTCAGCACAACACTGTCCATCATCCCTTAAGTAGTAATGATTTAATTCAAAATTAGTCCTTGCAAATGGTAAAAAGAAACTTTACATAAGTTATAATAAATAAAAATAAAATACACTTTAATTTATTACAATTTTACACAAAAGGTTTCGCAATGTTTAATAAAATTTTACCAATTACTACTATTGGCTTTTTCATCGGATTGTCAACCGCTTCATATTCAGCGGGCAACCTCCTCTGTCATGAATCGCTTGATTACGAAAGTGGCAGTTCTTCTTTACTTAAAAAGAAGCGTGACCGAGAGAAACAGGTTCACGACCCATTAGAATTGGAAAAATTCGCCGATCAGGCTCAAGATTTTGTAATACCTGAAGGTGGAGAATTCTTAAATGAAGCAGAACAAGATAAAATTGCAGAAGAACCGGAAACCAAAAAGCTAGCCAGAAGGAAATCCGTATCATTAGAGCCTCAAAAGCGTGTTACGGAATTCAAAAATAACCTCGAAGAGGATGGTGAAGGGTGGGTTCAATATTCCACCCCCCTAACAGAAGAAAGTCGGAAGGAAGTTTCTTTGGACCTTGATGCCCCTATGGCAAAAGCAATTCCTTTTCCGAAAAGTAGGTTAGGGAACGCGAAAGGTATCTTAGGAGAACAACGCATTCCTAATCGGCTAAATATAGAAGACAGACGCGAACGGTTTTTAAAAGTCATGCAAGAATCAACAGAAAATCGCAGAAATGTGCAATTTGAATACAGAGAATTCTTGAAGAAGCCAGAAAGCACTCCTTTGGGATACTGGATAGCACAATACACACAAGGTCACGCAGATGCTGAAGCGACACTGGAAAAGTTTAATGAGTATCTTCCCTTATATCAGGAACTTGTTGACTCGGCTAATAAGATAAATGCGCAATATCAAGAAAATCCGAATAGGACGAACTTAGCTGAAAGATATGCTAATATCTCGAATCAACTCCTATGGTATGAACAAAAACTATTAGCAATGGCAGAGGCTTATGGGAAAGTGCAACGTAGTATTCTAGCAGCCATTGATGAGTCGAAGAGTCCAGAAAATCCTATTGGATTAGAGAAGGAACTGAGACCAGTTTACATCTATTATTTAAAAAATGCCATTTACTGCTCTTTTCGATTACCATCGATTAGTAATAAAGAAATTTTCAATTCAATAAGCACCACCTTTTTGGGTAACTTACAAACCTTCATCATTGAAAGTCTTAGGCTGGATGACAACCGGGAAAAATATGAAGGTCTCAAAAAAGCCTCAGGCTACTTGAATCAGTTTGATGAATTCTTTATGAACAATATGAATTCTTTCCATACTCTAGAACTCCTCTCTGTGGAGCATGATCATGGGGACTTTGGCCCTTGCAGACCTTGTGCAGCTGTCTGTGCTGATTGCTTGGTGCTCTTAGGCAACCTAGAGGAAAAGAAGGAACTCGTTTCCCGACTTCTGAGAGAACATAGCCCGCAAACCTTTCAACCAATAGCTCCAGAAGATCAACCTACTCCAATGGATATCGATAAAGAATAAAAATGGTTTGAGGACGGGTTATGGCCCGTCCTATTTTCTGATAGCCGACCCTACGGCCTGTTCCAATACCGCTTTCAACTGTTGAGTCGCCAGGACTTCATCAGAACTCAGCGCACTTTTCAAACCGTCGCAAATCTCCATAATAAGGTGTCCTGAATGAACCAAACAATCAGGTAAGAAACCTTCTTCATCAGCTGCATTTCTAAGGCTTGAGGATATTGCATCACAAAATGTCTTTAAGGAGTCACGATCGAGGCTCTCAGAACACCCTTTCCGAAAAAGAGAATTCTCAATGAGAACAAACACATTAATGAGATGTCCTTTAGCCCTACCTTCAATACAAGAATCTAAATTCCGAGTGATGGCCCTTAAGGTTTCCATTCTTTGGGAGAAAAGACTATTATTACAATCCCACAGAGAACATTGGAGGCTAATGATGTGTATAATTTTGTTGATGACAGAACTATCGGTAAGACCGTTCTCACTCATTGCTTGCTGATAAAATTTACCTGCTTTAACACCATTTCCCGCAGCACTCTTCCTTTCCCTGAAAATTGTTTTGCAAAGAGTGTCCAAGTGACCATTAAGCTCGGCTTTAGAAGGAGTTGCCCCTTCCTCTTCACCAAGAGCTAACTGCTTTCTGGACTTAAATCTACTTTCAATAAAAGTTCCACCAGATTTTTCAGGTGGCGTGGATGGAGGGGTTTCATCCAGTACGTCGTTGGTCCTTTTGTTAAGAATCCCCTTCGGCGATTTTGGGCTATCATGGCTGTAGCTATCCCATATTACTTCCCGCTCAGTTGCGCTTGAAGAAGCCAACAAAAGCACAACGGCAATGAATACCCCAGACGATTTTATCATATATCTAACTTCCACTAATAAGCGTGCCCATTAAAATAATTCAAAACCCCGTAAGCATCTTTAAACGCGACGTCTTCTTTTACGAAGGTACTGTTATTTAACCATCGTTAAGGGGTGTGTCAATATGTCCATTTCACGATTGTTCAAATTTTAGACATATTGTGTCTTTTTTGCCCCAGCTGCTTCTTCCCCAAATTCTCTGGATTGCAAATTTTCCCTGCATCGCTTACAATAGCTTAGATTTCGTTTAATAAAGGAGAAAAAACCATGAGTAATATTGACGATAAAGTAATTTCGCGCAACCGCCAAGGAGCTGAAGCTTTAGCGGGTATTGACCAAGGCTTACGGTCATATTTGAGCCGAGTCTATATGTATATGGCTTTCGGGCTTCTCCTAACCGGCGGTGTTTCTTTTGCAACAGCAAATTCACCTGAAATGATGCAACTTATTTTTGGCACCCCTTTAAAGTGGTTTGTCATTTTTGCCCCACTCGGGTTGGTGTTTTTCTTGAGCTTTCGCATTAACTCGCTGAAATACGCCACAGCTCAAGGGTTGTTCTGGCTATATTCCGCTCTTGTGGGCATGTCGCTGGCTTCCATTTTCTTGATGTATACAGGAACAAGCATTGCGCGCGTTTTCTTCATCAGTTCGTCCATGTTTGGCACCATGAGCCTTTGGGGATATACAACACGAAAAGACCTTTCCGGCATGGGGTCCTTCATGTTTATGGGACTCATCGGCATTATTATTGCCAGCATCGTAAACATGTTCTTGCAAAGCAGCGCGATGGAATTCATGATTTCTGTGATTGCGGTCATCGTATTCACAGGCCTTACCGCATATGACACGCAAGCCATCAAGTTGATGTATTATGAAGGTGACGGCGAAGAAGTCATGGGAAAGAAAGCGTTGATGGGCGCGTTGAGATTGTACCTCGACTTCCTCAACCTCTTCTTAGCTATGCTCCAACTCTTTGGGGATCGTCGCTAGGCGATTCAACTTGTCCTTATAACAAAAGCCGTATGGGTAATCCTATACGGCTTTTTTTCTGTCTTATGTTAAGGAATGCTCACAACTTTTTGGCCTGGATCATCAACACTGATCACTCCCCCATTCGCACAAATTAGTATAGACGAATCATTCAAAGCCGCATTATGGGCTGTTGTGACTTTTGGACTTCCTGGTATCCAAGGAGAGTCCGTTTTTGGAACACAAGGAACAGGGGTCAACACACCGCCTGCTGCTGCAGTTGCTGCAGCAACAGCGGGATTGATAGGACTTGAGCACAAACAAAAAGGACCGATATTCACTAAAGGAATATGAGCCCGAATTTGCGCCGCTGGCTTTGAGAAAGCAAATGCCCCTCCAATCTCCATGTTAAACTCAAAATTTACTTCAGGGGTCGGCAAAATCACTACTGGCATAGCCCCTTCTATACGGCCATTAACATACATTTGGGCATTCAACACAGCCCCAGTGGCAGCATCATACATGGTTCGCATCCCGCTTTCTAAACCTTCAGTAAAATTTGCTTCCATAATAAGCTGTCCATGCGCATTATAAAAACGACTCGCTCCTGCCCGAACACCCCCTGCAAAGGACATAGAAGCGGTCATCACCCCTTCCGAAAAACATTGAAAGGCCCCCTCAAGTTTTCCTTTATGAAAACTAAAACGGCTCATCAAGTTACCATTCGCATAAATCTCTGCACCTCCCTGGAGGACCCCTTGTACATAGTGAAATTTTTGAGCAATCACCCCACCAGCCCCATAAACCAGAGATTCTCCATGCATCAGTCCTGCCTCAAAATTTACTTGAGATAACAAATTCCCCGCAGCGTCAAAATTTGCATGAATTCCAAACTGTGGAAACGGTACCATAGCCTCAAGAGAAAGGGTTGGAAGCTTGAAAGGCAATATCTTTAACCGGGCAGCACATGTCCCAAAAGTACAAGAAGTCATGGCACCGTGAACAACTTGATAGGCCATGTTATTTGCTCCTTTTTTAGTTCTTATTTCTTAAGAGGCATTGTTTCATAAGGATTTGATCGACCTTATATATCTTATCCAATGGCAACAACGGGGGCCGTCACAACCGCCATGGCGTCCCCTTTTACAGTCGCCATTGTTCCTTGCATCACGGCCACCGTGTCGCCTTTTACTGTAGCCGTCAAACCCTTCATCATCGCTGGCCCTGAACCCCCATCCATAGAAGCACCTGCTTTTCCTGCAACAGCCAGCATTGCACCTTTTAAGCTTAAACTTGCCGCTGCCAATAAAGACATATTGGCGCCTGATTTTAAAATCATGTTGGCCCCAGCATCCAGCGTCATATTTGCACCTGACTTAATAGTGACATTGGCAGCAGATTTAATCGTGATATTTCCCGTAACATCAATCAACAAATTACCCGTCACTTTCAACGTATTGTCTTTAGTAACTGTAATACTGCGCTCGCCAGTAATCTTGATCGTCTGGTCCCCATTCTCGAGAATCAAAGTATCATCCCCTTTGTCGCCTCCGTTCAATGTCACCAGGCGCTTACCCTTTTTAATAGTGGTCGTATCATCTCCGGTCTTAATCAAAAGGGTACGAGAATGCTCAACTTCACTGTCCCAATCCTTTTGAGCATGAAGATAGATTTGTTCAGACCCCTTTTTATCCTCATAGCGGAACTCATTGAATCCACCACCACCTTTGGTCGTATCCGACTTAATCGTGCTTTTGGTAGGCTCGCTCTTAGCATAGGGGTTAGCATTTTTCCCATTATAAACACATCCTGTTATCAAGGGGCGATCCGGGTCTCCATCCAAAAAGGTGACGACAACTTCCATGCCGATGCGCGGTGTGAACATGCCCCCCCAATTGTTTCCGGCCCATAACTGGGCAACTCGAATCCAACAAGAACTTTTCTCATCCTTGGTACCATATTGATCCCAGTGAAAATGCACCTTGATGCGACCATATTCATCGCACCAAATTTCTTCCCCCGATTTCGTTGTAACAATGGCTGTCTGCGTACTGTATATGAGTGGCTTTTTGGTAACCCTCGGCGCCCGAAAGGGAACGTCTGCAGGAAAAGCCACAAACTCATTTTCATAAAGGTCTTCTCCTTCTGCCGCATTTTGCTGGATGCGATGATGAACACGATAGAGAACATATTTATCATTCCAATCGGAACGCGGATGGTCAGCCAGAGTAAAAGCAAACATCGAGCAAAAAGTTGGCGTTGTAGATTTTCCCGACAGCGTAGTCTTTGCCCATTCCAGAAACTGGATACGATGATTGGTAATTAGATCCCCTTCATTTGTTTTCATGAAAATGCCAGGGTAATCATAGATCTGTCCCCCTTCACCTTCACCGGTGACTTTGTTGAAAAGGTGTGTATCTGGCGTTTCAAAATTAAAGTCAGCAGCGGCAAACTTCTTGGGCACAACTTGTTCTTGCATACGAAGTGTATAAGCCATATTGAATGGCGGATTTGCGCCATACGACTTCAAAAATTCAATTTTATCGGGTGATACATCTTTAGCGCCCAAAGAATCGTCACAAATGACCATCGTATGGTTCGAACTTGAGTGTTTGAAGAAGTAAAAAATGCCTTCCTCTTCAAACAATCGAGAAATAAAATCAAAGCAACTTTCGCCATATTGCACACAATATTCCCGAACGCGCTTTCCACACGAACTTGTTTTATCCTCAATCTCCGTGACGCCATTGTCACTCAACACTTCCTTGATAATGTCCATGGCAGACTTGTTTTGAAAAATTTTATAATCACGGGTAAATTTCAGCATCCAAAATTTCGGGTAGACCTTGGCATAATAATAAGTGAAATTATTGGCGCCTTTGCGCACAGTCCACCCTTGTTCGGCGGTGCCAACGACTCCACAAAAATGGCGTTTCTCACCCCCATATTCATAGGTAATTTGCACTTCTTTTCCCACAAGCGCTGTCAAATCAAGGTCGGGAGACGCCGAATTCATTTCAAGGGAAAAGCAAAAGGGTTCCGAGATTTGCTCCACACCATCAAACCGATCCAGAATCAACGCATCTTTGCCGAGCGGTGTCTCAATCGTAAAATCAATGTTTTCTTGCGTTGTTAGCATGGCGTAGGCCTCATCGGACAAATCTATTTTTAGTGCTTGATCATTCTGACATGACTTTTTGTGAATGTTGAGAGGGAAAATGATTGGGTCCAACAAAGTCTCGTGATATCGTAACGAAAACACTTCTGAAAAAGGCGCGGCATACATGATTGCAAAATTAACCGGTTTGCTGGATTCCACGGGCCCTGACTGGCTTATTATTGATGTAAACGGCGTCGGCTACCAAGTTTTTGCCTCCGGGCGAACCTTATCTCAACTCCCGCATGTGGGTGAGAAATTCTCTCTCATGATCGAAACATTGGTGCGCAATGAGCAAACCCAGCTCTTTGGGTTTGCCCAAGAGAGTGAGCGGACCTGGTTCCGGCTCCTCTTAGGGATTCAAGGGGTTGGCGCCAAGGTGGGTCTGGCGCTTCTCACCGCCTTATCTGCCGATGAGCTTCATCAAGCGATTTTATCGCAAGATCAAACCATGATCACCCGCGCGGACGGGGTGGGGCCCAAACTGGCGGGGCGCATCGTTTCTGAATTAAAGAGCAAAGTTGGTGGGTTTGAGCTGGGAAGTGCGAATGGGCCTTCCGAAGTATCTGGCATCACCTCGATTGCCGGTGGCATGAGCGAGGCCATATCCGCTCTCACAAACTTAGGCTATCGCCGGCCAGAGGCGCTTGAGGCCATCGCCAAATCTTCACAAACCCTCGGTCCCGGCGCCTCCACTGAAGCCCTCATTCGCCAGGGTCTCAATCTCTTATCCCAATCCTTAACCAGTGGAGCAAACCATGGTTGAGCCAGCCCCAAATAATCGGATCAGCACGCCTGAGCTCTTGGAAGAGGATATTGGGGAAGTCTCCCTTCGTCCGTTAACCTTAAAGGATTTTACGGGCCAAGCGCCAGTTCGGGCCAACTTGAAAGTCTTTATTGAGGCGGCGCGTACCCGTGGCGATGCCATGGATCACGTGCTCCTGTTCGGCCCACCGGGCTTGGGTAAAACGACTTTGGCCCAAATTATCGCGCGGGAACTGGGCGTTGGATTTAGAACTACGTCCGGTCCTATCATTGCCCGCGCTGGTGATTTGGCGGCTCTTTTAACAAACCTCCAACCGCGCGACGTGTTATTTATTGATGAGATCCACCGCCTCAGTCCGGCCATTGAGGAAATTCTCTACCCCGCTATGGAGGATTTTAAGTTGGATATTATGATCGGAGAAGGCCCCGCCGCGCGCTCCATCCAGATTGAACTCCCCCCCTTTACCCTGGTGGGCGCCACAACGCGAAGTGGCCTGCTGACCCAACCCTTACGAGAACGCTTCGGCATCCCGTTGCGCCTGATGTTTTATGAAGTCGAGGACCTCAAACGCATCGTCAAGCGCGGCGCGGATCTTTTGGGGTTTGAGCTCAGTGATGATGGCGCCACGGAAATAGCCCGACGCTCCCGGGGAACACCGCGTATAGCCGGCCGCCTCTTGCGCCGCATTCGTGACTTTGCTGCTGTTGGCGGTCAGTCCATCGTCACCCAAGAGGTGGCGAACCTCGCGCTCAATCGTCTTGATGTGGATCGCCTCGGCCTCGAAGCGCAAGATCAACGCTATCTCCAGCTGATGATCGATTTTTACAAAGGCGGCCCCGTGGGAGTTGAAACGCTTGCCGCTGCTATGGCTGAGCAATCAGAAACCTTAGAAGAAGTGATCGAACCCTATCTCATCCAACAAGGTCTTATCCAACGCACCTCTCGCGGGCGCATCCTGACGGATTTAGCTTTTGAGCATATGGAATTGAAACGACTGGGAGAGTAAATACAGGCAACTGTAGTCAGACCATACACATGTCGCTAAATTTCTAGCTTGAAACGCTTCAACACTGTCAACGCCATCTCAAAATTATGTAAATGTTTATAATGTTGTATCATTCTCTGTAAGACCCGAGGGAAAAGAACTTGTCATATGGATCCATGAGATAGCTATTAAAAGAAGTCTTTTGGACACGACACTCTGCCTTCTTGGCGAGCGCAACGAATCAGTCAACTGATGAATAGTTCTTTTGCTTATATTGACTCCGACTATCTGAAAATTTAAAACTAGCGTATTTTTACGGTATTGCAAAATATAAAAAGAATAATATACAGTGTGTTTTTTTGAAATATACAATCTTTTTTGAAGATTTTGTATGTAAATTAGAAATTATCCCGTAGAAATAAAATTTAATATTCCTACATATATGAAGAATCAACAATTATTTTGAAGGATTTCTGTTATGAAAAAAGTTATATATTTTGCTGTACTTTGCTTCTCACTTGCTATAAATGGATTTGCAGCTGAAGACCCAGGAATGCAGGATGACCCTAACTATTCTATGCGCCGCCAAGAACTATGGGACCTAATTACTGATGGACAGAACGAGATTGTTGACATTCAGAGGGCTTTGAAAGCTGAATTACGTATTAACCTAAGGTCGAAACAGATAGAAGAAACATTTTTAATGGCAAAAGTAGCAGAGTTAAGGGCCATAGGCGAAGAAGAAAGAGTACCTGAAACAGAAAGAAAAATAGAGGAAACAAGGACGGAAGTTTGGAGATTCCAAATGGATTTAGACCAATTAGCTTTGGATAAAAGAGTATATAATGCCCTCAAGGATCCTCACAGTGTAGAGGATAGAGCAATATCTGACAGTCTTGCAGATGGAGTCATAGCAAAATACCAAGTCATTGAGGATGAAGAGGAACGTCGAGTGTTATATGAACAACTCACTTTCGAGGAGTGGTATGCTCTGATGCGCTGGGTAAGTCCACCCCTATACAACATGTTCAATTACGCACATTAGTACTGAAATATTTGCAAAGAGGGAGTCGGTTCCGCTAGAAAGTGTAAGGAGACTCTAAGTTAGTCACTGCTTTTTCTGCCACCTGTTTTGAGGAAATACGACCAAAAACTAAAGTATTACGTTATTGTAATCAGTTTGTACCACGCTTCACCCGCCACGAAGCATAGCTCCGTGTCGACCTCTCACAAGGGGGGAGGTGAAAAGGCACGTGATATATTGCACATTAGGTAAGCTTTTAAATTCGGCTGCTTATTACCTCTCCCCATGTGGGAGAGGTCGACCTTAAGCGAAGCGAAAAGGTCGGGTGAAGGGTAAAGCTACGCATATGGACTTAAATCCTCACCCCAAACTACCCATCCTCATCCGTATCCATAGGGAGCGTGCCGAGGCTCATGGTGGCTACTCTCTCTAGACTCGGGCATGAGAAAGCCACCCCTGAATCCTGACGCTCCATATATTCGGTAAAGGCCTCTCGTTCCTCTTCTTTTTGAGAATTACAACCAAAAGTCCCGAGCGAGGCGGTTCGGATCAACCCATTGATAGAGGAGCTCAACTGACTGCGCGCTCTCTTTCTCAAAGGACGTTTTTTAACTTTCATAAAACTTAAGACCTCTGGCTCTTTCAAGAAAGCTTCTAAAGACTCTGTGGTAACCCGATTCTCATTAACGAAAAGAATGCGACGCGCTGTACAAGCATTAGCGCGCAACAGCTTGGGCGTGATGAGATGATCAGCTAATATCTCTAAAATCTCCCCTTTTGCAGATGTTTGAATGTCTCGATTGGCATGATCTGTGGGTTTGTAGTCCGTCAGAAATGATCTGATCACCGTCAGCGCTTCTCTATTTTGCGTCATTATGCTAGACGCCATCTCTTTTAGCCTCTTTACCATCACAATTTCAGCATCATGTTCAAGATTGAGCCCAATCGGGACTTTTTCATCACGGTTTAGGAATTCGCCTAATAAATCCTTTGTAGGAGGGAGAAAGTCATCCAGAAGATTAGGATAGTTCAAGAGCAACATCACCTTCTTCTCACGCAAATCCCTTCGCACTTGGACCGGTAAATGAATGCATGGGTCTAAAAGACTCGTCATGTCATCAAGGGTTTCTGACCAAGCGTATCGCATCCCCGGAATATCACTTGAGATAAACTCAAAATGCCCTTTTGTTCGGTGTAAAAAATTATACATAAATCTGAGGACGCGTGCCCTTTCCTTTGCCACGACGGAATCATCTTTTACGATACGTTTGAAATGCATCCAAGCGTGCGACATTCTTTTAACGGCATCTTGGTGGCTCAAACAGAAATCATCGACCCGATTCTCTTTTCGCAAACATCCGCGCAAGAAATTTGTTTCCAGCAATTCAAGGGGACCAAGAAAAGGGAGACACTGAGTGAGAATAGTAAAAGCTTCTGCATAAGTTAATTCCGGCTCCCACACCCGATAGCGAACACGGAAAACATACTCGGCACGCGCCTTTGCCATAAGATAGGTTGCATGACCCTTAACTTCATCCGACAAAGCTGAATCCGCATCACAAACTTTTTCAAGGATTTCATAGGCATTGAGGGGCTTTAAACGGTCGTCATTCACCCTATGATCGAGGCGCAAACACGCAAGGCGATAGCGCGCATACGCTCTGGCTTCAGGGATTATATTTTGTTTATGAAACAAAACCCCAAAAGCTCTATGAAGACATTGGGGCGACATATCTGGAAACCTTTGAAGGAGAGCACTTACAACGTGCGGATCGCCATCCTCAAAGGCCTGAATGACGTCCGTAAAGGACGCGTATTCCAACACCCGAAAAGACCCTTTAAATTTTGGAAAGTGGGTTCGATCCGCATTGATCTCTTGTAAAACAACGTCAACACACATGCGGCGATTGTCTGTACAGGTTTCAGATAGGCGTAAAAAATCATCCCCTTTCAAGTAGGTCTTGGCAATCAACAACCTCAAATCACCTGGAAGACTAAAAAAAAGAGACGACTGTTCGGCTTCTTTGGCGAGGATATGGTTGGAGAAAAGACTCAAGAAAAGAACGAGGAAGGTCGTGAAGATTTTACGTTTCATGTGCATCATATGAGCACCTCTAGCCTCGAGAAGATGGTTTATCTTTATGCTCATTTTCCCCAAATAGCAATGGGGATGGTAGCGGCTCCATATGAATGATTGAGTGTCATCGGACTGCTCTGCATTTTTACCTCTCCCCTTGTGGGAGAGGTCGACACGGAGCAAAGCGACGTGGCGGGTGAGGGGTTTTCTTACAAAATTTACGCTTGAAAAAATACAACCTATCCATTGAAATACACCCCTCACCCACCTCTTCGCAGGCTCATCGGTGACCTCTCCCACAAGGGGAGAGGTGAAAACAGCCATTCATAAGTCACTTCTAAATTCAACTCTTTTGAAGGTTTTAACCTAGGCATTCGTTGTTTTTCAATGCACTTGTTATGACATCGTTGGTTGCTTTTCCTAAATAAGGCAAAAATTCTGGAAGTGGTTCTGTTGGAAAAAATAGTTTGTTGATCAATAGTAAAATATTCTTTGCCCAAGTTGCTAATTGTAGCATTCTTTCTAGTGAGGGTAAGCTCTTTAACATTGTCCTTTGAGCTTGTTCTAACCGTTCTTGGTGAGCTAGAACTTTGTCTCTATACTGAAACAATTTTTTAAGGTCAATGTGCTTTGAATTTGGGCAGGCGTCTTTAATGCTTTTTGTTATGGTATTTATAAAATTTACACACTCTTCGGGCTTATCTTTAACTTTATATAGTGTCTTGATAACCTCATCGCAAACACCTAACTTGCAAAGTAATTGGTTATCTAAAAATGAACAGTGATCTTTGGATAACTTTGATTCTAGGTATTCTATTAAACTTGGAATGGTGTCTTTCTCATATCTTTTATTTGTTTCATCGAACAACTTACACATATTCAGAACAGCTAAGTCCAAAGCAGACCGCTGAATAGTCCCCCAGAAATGACCATTTATTTTATTCAATTTTTCGGAATTTTCACCAACAGTTTCAAAAAGTGCAAGATAGTCCACAACCCTAAACATATTCATCCAAACAATATTGAGAGTTTCTTTTAATTGTTCGTCATTCATAACTTTTGGCCTAACAAATTATTTTTATTTACTAACTCACATAATCTTTTGAAATAGAACATCTCTCACCCCACCATGCCTTTGAGGCGGTAGAGCTCCTCGAGGGCCTGGCGGGGAGAAAGATCGTCAAGGGCGAGGTCACGTAAAGCCCCTTCAACAGGCGAGGGCGGGGAAAGAACCGTCGTCGACACCGGAAAGGGTTCTGGAATTGCCTCAGGAATAGAGGGCGCATCTTTCCCATCCGCTTCCAATGTTTCTAAAACTTGACGCGCCCGGGCAACTGCCGTTGCGGGCAACCCTGCAAGAGCCGCCACATGAATACCGTAGGATTTATCAGCACATCCAGGAATCACTTCATGCAAGAAAATCACATCCCCATTCCATTCCTTAATGCGCATGGTGGCACAACTCATCATGGGCAAAGTCGTGGTCAGTTGCGTGAGTTCGTGATAATGGGTCGCAAATAATGCCCGACTTTTATTAACATTGCACAAAGATTCAACCACTGCCCACGCAATGGACAAGCCGTCAAAGGTTGCGGTCCCCCGTCCAATCTCATCCAAAATCACGAAGGAACGTATCGTTGCTTGATGAAGAATCGCGGCTGTTTCGACCATCTCAACCATAAAGGTGGAACGACCCGCGGCCAGATCATCGGCCGCGCCCACACGACTGAAGATGCGATCCACCACGCCGATGTGGGCGGAGATTGCCGGCACGTATGACCCCATTTGAGCGAGCAAAATAATCACCGCGTTCTGACGCAAATATGTGCTCTTTCCCGCCATGTTCGGGCCGGTCATGAGAATCAATTTTGTGGTGTCATCCATGAGGCAATTGTTCGCCACAAAAGGCGTATCGCTGCTCTGCCGCAATGCTGCCTCCACAACCGGATGGCGGCCTCCTTGCACATCAAACATCAGGCTGTCATCTACAAGGGGACGCACATAGTTTTCACGAACAGCTAATTCAGCATTGGCGGCAGCCACATCTATGCTAGCCAGTGCGCGAGAGGTTTGCAAAATCTCTGGCGCGCGACCTTGCACTTCACCAATCAGATCCGAAAACAGCTGAAGCTCCACCTCCAATGCTTGGTGCGCTGCGGCCTCGATGCGTCTCTCCAAATCAGATAAGGCAACCGTCGTATAGCGAATGGACGATCCCAACGTCTGACGGTGGATAAACTCTTCGCTCATTTTTGAGGCGTGGGAGGGGCCAATATCTATGTGATATCCAATCACATTATTATGGCGAATCTTCAACGTATTGATGCCGGTTTTGGCGATGTAGTCGCTTTGCAATTCTTGTGTCAACCCAAAGCTATCGTCCCGCAATTGTCGAAACTCATCGAGCCCGTCGTGGTAACCGCTTGCGATAAATCCACCATCGCGCGCATAAGGCGGCAAGCTGTCCGCCAAGGCACGGGTGAGACGCGTGGAAAGAGTACTATGACCTCCAAGACGCGCACAATCGCGCGACAATGGTTCGGGCAGATCAAGAGCTGAAAGGAGGTCCGAGAGAATTTGAGCTTGGGCGAGGCCATCCCGAATGGCCGCCAAATCTCGTGGGCTGCCGCGTCCCAAATTAATGCGCGATAAAGCACGCTCCACGTCTGGGCACGCTTTTAAAGCAGTGCGCACCTCCCCTTTGATATCGGGTTTTTCCACAAAAAACGTCACCATATCCAGACGTTGTGCAATGACCGCAGGAGTAGTGAGCGGCGCACTTAAGCGCAAACTCAAGAGTCGACTCCCGGCAGAGGTGAGGGTTTCATCGATGGTGCTCAAGAGCGTGCCGTGGCGCAAACCATTCAAAGTAACTTCCAATTCCAAGCTGCGCCTGGTCGCAGGGTCAATCACGAGAATCGAATCCGATGAAATTTTGCGGGGACGTTCCACCATCTTCAGGGCCGATTTTTGCGTAATGTGAATGTAATCAATGAGGGCTCCAGCGGCACGAATCTCTGCTGAAGTAAATGCCCCAAAAGCTTCGAGCGTTTGCACTTGATACACCTGCTCAAGACGGCGACGACTGTTCTCTTCATCAAAGCGGGCTTGGGGTAAAGGGCTTAATTTCTTCTTCCAGCCCCCAAAGGTTTCATAAAGGGAAGGCTCTTCTAATAGACGATCTGGTACCACAATTTCTGCGGGGTTGAGGCGCGCGAGGAGAGACGCTAGTCCACCTGGCATCGTCTCTTCAATGAGGAATACACCGGTCGATAAATCGATCGCGCTCACCCCAATTTTCTCCTTCGTAACAGGAGACAGGGCAACCAGAAAATTATTTTGGCGGGCGTCCAGCAACCCTTCTTCCGTGATGGTTCCGGCCGTTACGACGCGCACCACATCCCGGCGCAACGGGCCTTTTGAGCCCCGCTTCTTAGCAGTTGCGGGATCTTCCATTTGCTCACAAACCGCCACCTTAAATCCCTTTTGAATGAGGCGCGCTAAATAGGTTTCGTAGGTGTGCGCCGGCACTCCACACATGGGAATTTCTTCGCCCTCTTGCTTGCCGCGCTTAGTGAGTGCAATGTCCAATGCCTTAGCAGCTGCAACCGCATCTTCAAAAAACATCTCATAAAAATCACCCATCCGAAAAAACAAGAGACATGTAGGATACTCCTGTTTTGCCTCCCAATACTGCGCCATTACTGGAGACATACCAGCAGGTGCTTGAGATTTTCCAAGGATTTGCGGCTCACCGAAATTTAAGAGGGGTTGGGGGTTGACCATCAGGGCAATCATTCTACTTTTTATAGTATTTCTTGCTCTCATGTTTAAACCGAAAGGGCTCTCGAGGGCAAGTCTTCAATACAAACCCTTAACCAAGAAATCCACCCTCAAAGAGGCAAGTATATATAAATTTAATACTTATACTTATTTGTATTTTACTAATTGATTATATTTAATATTAATAAGATGTTAGTTTTTTTGACTGTACAATGCAAATATATACTGAACTTAAATAGCAGCGCAAACCTGGAGATGGGTGATGATTAAACGAATTTTAACGGCCTCAATGCTCATGATTGTGGCATCTCAAGGCATGGAGGTCGGCGATGATGATAACGGAGCAGATGCGGATTCAAGCAAAGAAATAGTTTTAAGAATTTCATCAGAACTAGACCTTAGTTCTATCTCAACTGACCCTATTCAAGACTTGGCAATCTTCAACGACTTATCATCCTTAAGATCCCTAAATTTTCAAAACAGAGGTATCAAATATCCGGAAGCCCTTGGTATACTTCGCAATCTGGTTGAACGTAAGGCTCAATTATCCCAACTTGAAGAAATCAATCTCTCCGAGAATAAAATAAGGGTTACGAAGCGCTTGAGTAAAAACGACGGGTTGGTTACCACCTTATTAACGATCCTAAACTTGAGGTCATTAAAGGTATTAGACATATCCTCCAATCTTAGCAAAGATCAAGTTATGCGATACCTTGTTGATGAATTGGTAGGGCAAGCTGACCCCACGGTATATCCAAATTTCACAATCAAAAAGTTGAAATATCTAGACCGACCTGACCGTTTCTCTGATACTTTAGACTGGAATGAACGCCGCATTACAGATACTGTTTTAACAGAAGAGGATCATCCCAGATCACTTCTCTCCTTAGGTCGCGAACTGCGGACCCAGAGCCAGGCCGTATTAAGAGTCCTATCTCTTAAAAACAACGACATTGCTTATGGGGGGTTTGTCAACTTAATGATCCTCATTTCCAAATATCGCAACCAATTCCCCGATTTACAAATCATCGACCTTTCTGGAAATAAAATTATGTTTCTGAGAAAATACTATGAAACCGTCTCCCCTTTTCCATCCCTTGTAGATGTATTAGCCATGCTCTCATTAGAGAGCTTAGTCCTCAACAAAAACCCGATCACTTATGAAGAGTTTGTATTCCTCAGAAATTCAACGAGCAAAGCTGCTTTGGGGAGAGGAGATATCCCCCATTTTAATGTGACAAAGATGAAATATGAAAATTCCGAAATCTGCCTAACAGCTCGCGGCGCCTTAACGCCGAAAGAGGGCGAGAAAGACTAACCTTAGACTATTGCTCCGGGAATAAAATGTCCTGAGAGCGTGAAGTCATGCCTTCTAACAATCAGTGTCCGATAGGCAGCCTAAGATAAGATATTTACCTGCCAGAGCAATATACAAGACATACCTTGATAAATTTCCAACAATTTATTTCTTACTGAGCACAGCCACCAATTTATAAGAGCTATCAGAACCATTAAATTTACTTTCTGGTATTAGACCACCAATACCATCATAAAATATTTCAACGTGTTCTATACCGAGTTCTCCTAACATCTTTTTGAAAGGTTTGGGATGAAGTAAGTTACGAATAGACAATATTTTTCCAGGATACTTAGACCATTGCCCTATTTCGCCGGGGTTTGTTTCGTATCCCTTCCAAGGATACTCTGGGAGCGTATACGGTTGAGTGATACCATCAACTGTCTCTGTGTAAAACCAGCAATACCCTGGGGTTGGATGTTCTTCCCTTATACGATCTAAGAGTGGCTTTGTAAAGTTTTTGCTCGTGTAAAAACTATCTCCAGATAGATAGCATTTTCCACCCGGTTTCAATTTTTCATAGAGAGTTTTTACAACTAATTTTTGTTCTCGTGGACACAGATAATGCAAAAAGTTGAGACAAAATATGACATCTGGACTATTCAGATGAGCATATGCTGCTAACGAAAGAGCATCAAATACAGTAGGCCTGAGTTTTGGCCTTGCACCTTCTGGAAAGAATTCTTTTGTCTGCATGAATTCTTGCCTTACGTGGTCTAGAAGATAACGATTTGTATCTAATGCGTATACTTCAGATGCCCCAGCTACAAGGGAACACAAAGAAACATTTCCGTGGCCACAGGCTACATCCCACACTGTACATGGTTTAGCTCTGAGTTGGTAAATATAAGGCAATGCTGTGTTGAGAACGCCTGTATTGCAATAAGAGAAACCAAAGTCATAGCCCAGGGGTGTTCCTTTATTGATAGGAATGGAATATACCAAAATGAATTTCTGAATAAGCAAACCTAGTTGAGTAGGATTTAAATGAGCGGTCCATTTCGAAACATCATCTACTAAGCTCAAAGCTTGATCGCCATGCGTATTGAGAATGCGCTTGGTGTTCGTAAGCAAGTCTTTCAAGAGGGTCTCTTGAAGCTCAGGCATTTTGTCTTCCAATTTTGATGGAACAGGGGCTCCGGCAGCAACTTTAGGAAAAACTGCGGAAAGGTGAGACGTACCCGTGGGCACAGGTGGTGCAGAGTTAGAGGTAGTGTTATTAACCATACGTGGCGTCGGCGGGCTCACAAGTGCTTCACAACTATTGGTTGCTTTTTCTATCCATCTATTGATAGCTAATATATTTTCCCTACTCGACTCTATTTCAGCTGCTGCTCTTTGGCGCTTTTCACCTACAAATGGATTTGTGTCATCATTAAGACATTTTTGCCCTATCCGAATCAGTGCTTCATGAGCTGCCCTTAGTTTCTCTAAACTTCCTACGGAAGTTCTCGTCCGTCCATAGATATTACCCTTTAGCCCCAACTCGGTGAGTTGTCCTTCATTACACTTGATTGATCGTTTGCGAAGTTTCGATGGATCTTGTTGATCAGAGATTGTTTCATGATCCATTCCATTAGCAGCAATTGCTAATGTTGAAATAAATGCAAAAGATAGTATTTTTAAATTCATCAGTCGTCCAGCTATATATCTATATTTGAAAAGGATCACCCATACAATGTTTGGTCAAATCTTAATTATTTTGAGATCGCCTTATATTCCTTATAAAAGAAAGGAAATAACTTAGCATTTTATTTTATACAATAATTTTTAGGTTAAGTAAAATGTTTTAACTGACAATCTTATGATTTTAGAAAGCTTGAACTTAAATTATTTAGAAAATAGGGGGCGGCCCTCCATCCTATTCTTTTTAGTTTAAATTTTTACTGTCCAGAGTAATATTATAGACTCTTTATATTGTCCAAACATCTTTGCCCAGGCATTATTATCCTTTGAACTTTTGTGGGTTTTTCCTTCATGATACAGCGCACAAAACATCGTGAAGGAGGCGCCATCATGCAGGACACGTTTGAAGAATATTACAGAGAAGCCAAAGTAGTTGATAGGGACCTTCAGAATAAAAAAAAGCGATATTCTTGGATTCGCCAGGCCCGCCCTAGCCAACTCCCGCCACCAGGAGATTGGCGTACCTGGTTGATATTGGCAGGACGAGGCTTTGGAAAAACGCGCACAGGTGCTGAAACCTTGCGCCAGTGGGTTCATGATGGCCGATGCCGGCGCATCGCTCTCTTGAGCAAAACCATTGGGGATGCCCGTGACGTCATGGTGGATGGCATCAGCGGTCTTCTAGAAATTCACCCTTTAAGTGAGCGGCCCTGGTTCGAACAGGGGCGCCACCAATTGATTTGGCCGAATGGAACCCTCGCGACCCTCTATGGTGCGGATCACTTTGAGTGCTTGCGAGGGCCTCAATTTGATGCGGCCTGGATTGATGAGCTGGCCAAGTTTCGCCATCCGGAAGAAGCATGGAATCAATTGATGCTGGGTTTACGCCTCGGTACAGATCCTCGCTGCATTGTCACGACCACACCACGCCCCATTCCTTTAATTGAGAAGCTGTTAAAAAGCGAGGACGTTGTCGTTACCAAAGGAACTACATTTGAGAATCGAGACAATCTTGCGCCCACCTTCCTGAAGCAAATCGTGAAACAATTTGAGGGCACCCGCCTTGGGGCTCAAGAGCTCTATGCCCAATTGTTAACGGAGCAGCAAGGCGCTTTATGGCGACGGGATTTGATTTGTTATCAAGAGCCTCCTTACGATGAAGCCGGCACCCCCAAACTCATCCGCATTATTGTGGCCATTGATCCCGCAACCACCCATCACGAAGATAGCGATGAAACCGGCATCGTGATCGCAGGCTTAAGTGAAGATAAGCATGCTTATGTACTGGAAGATTTAAGCGGTCGCTTGAGCCCTGGAGATTGGGGACAGCGCGTGTGTGAAGTCTATTGGCGCATGAAAGCCGATCGCGTGGTCGCTGAAGTCAATAAAGGGGGCGACCTGGTGGAGCGTATTTTGAGAGGTCTTGATCCAACGATTCCTTATAAGGCCGTTCGTGCAACGCGCGGTAAGTTCACTCGCGCAGAACCTATCGCGGCTTTGTATGAACAGCACCGCGTCTTTCACGCACGCCCCTTTGATTTATTGGAAACGCAGCTGTGTACCTACGTGCAAGGTATCACCCATAAGTCTCCCGATCGTCTTGATGCGCTCGTGTGGGCGCTAACTGACCTCCTTCTCGAGAGCGAGACGAATCCGACCCTCAAGTTATGGACGACGACATAACATAGGTGCAACTGAATCAATCCCTTAGTTAGTCCCCCTTGACAAGGCAGGGCAATAAACCATAGGTTGCTAATGGATTGGGATAGCCATGAGGAGATAGTAATGGCCAAAAAAATGAGCTTCTCACAAATCGTTGGTTCCGCCTCTGCCGGAAACATCTTAGAATATTATGATTTTATTCTTTTCGTTTATCTCGCACCCCACATTGGCCCCCTTTTCTTTCCACCGGGAGATAAACTAACCTCCATTATTGCCAGCCTTGGTATCTTTGCAATCGGGTATTTTATGCGGCCCTTAGGAGCAATCCTGTTTGGATATATTGGGGATGCTTATGGCAGGAAACAGGCTCTGACAATATCCATTATCTTAATGGCAATCCCGACAGTTTTAATCGGATGTTTACCCACTTATGAATCCATTGGAATCTTCTCGCCGATCCTCTTAACGGTGTGTCGACTTCTGCAAGGATTATGCGTCGGGGGTGAAATGAATGGCGCTGGGATTTTTGCTGTTGAAAATGTCAAAGGGACCCGACGTATTTTTGCAGGCTCGTTGATCTCCTCTTCAACCGTTGTGGGGGGATTATTAGGGTCGATGGTTGCAGGTCTAGTTCTATCGCCTTTTATGCCCCCTTGGGCCTGGCGTGGAGCTTTCTTTGCAGGTGCTCTTATCGCAATTTATGGCCTTTATATTCGTTTGAAAATCACTGAAAATAATCCCATCGTTCCCAATCATGAACGTGCGCCCCTTTTCGAAGCGATCCGAAATCATCCGCGTTCCATTCTTTGCACGATTGGCGTTGGCGCCTTTTCAGGGGTAATGTTCAACTTGAGTTTGTCTTACGTTAATATTTTTCTGGCAACAGTGAAGCACTGGCCTATGACACAATCCCTTGGCGTCGTGAGTTTTGGGATGGCTCTTTATATCTGTATTATTCCCATCATCGGCAAATTTGCGGATAGGATTGGAGCTCAAAAAACAATGATGTCTGCAACGTTAGCAACCATCGTTGGAGTTTATCCAGGGATCTATTTATTGACATGGTCAACATCTCTTGTTGGAGTTCTGTGCGGTGTATCTCTTCTTGTCATCTTAACAGCTTGGTTTATTGCCCCCTTGAATTATTATATGGCAAGCCTCTTTCCAACAAGATGCCGCTATAGTGGCGTGGCATTCGGGTACTCTTTTGGAATAGCCGTGTTTGGTGGCACGACACCTATGATTCTAAGCTTTTTGATACACTGGACAAACAATCCCTTCGTCTGTGTTTATTATGCGCTCTTTGGATCTTCGCTTGCCCTTATTGCTCTGAAATCAGCCAGACCCCTTCTACTCTCAAACGATCTCCTTGCTTCAGAATCTACAAACACCGCAACGCACGATTCTTTAAATTCGTATAATGAATACAAAGACAAAAAGCACACGATCGCACGAACGTAAGAAATTGGTTTTGTTCTAAATAAGAGATTTATTTAAGCGAGTTTATTAGATGCAACCCAGTAAAAGGGATATCCTATTAACTTTACCATCAAATATATTGCTTTCTCATCGAATGTAGGTATATTTCTTCTATAGAAAAAGCATACAAAGAAAATTATAGATTTAATTCTCAACCTATTTATAAGGAGTTTAAATTTAGTGAGCATAGAAAGCATTATCAACAATATTGATTGGGATAAACTAAGAACTTTTTATTTTGTTGCGAAAGCTGGCGGATTCACTCAAGCCAGCCCCTATCTCAATCTTGCTCAATCGACCTTAAGTCGAACCATTCAGAATTTGGAAGGCGAGCTTGGGTTCCCTGTTTTCATACGCCATAGAAATGGCATATTCCTTACAAAAGAAGGGGAAATCTTATTTAAAGCCGCAAAAAATATTTTCTCAGAACTCAAACATGCAATCGACGAGGTCGAATCTGAAACTGCAGAGCCTCAAGGATCTCTTCGCCTCATTGTATCGGGCGGGCTTTTGCAATTCTATGCGTTACCCTATATTCCTGGTTTTATTAAGAAATATCCAAACATTAACCTAACTCTAGTTGCAGCTGACACAGTTCCAAGCGTCGTTCTCCTCGAAGCTGATGTCGTGATTCGCCCTAAATTACCTGAGCGTGATGACTTAATACAGCGTCACTTGCTGACGAATCATGTCCAATTGTATGCCAGCAAAGACTATTTAGATCAGTTTGGAACGCCCACAAAACCAGAAGATTTGGACCATCATAGACTCATTGCTTTTGGTGATCACAAGGAAGCGTTAAGCTTTCAAGCCATGAATTGGCATTTGACCCTTGGAACTTCTCAAGGAGAAGTGCGCATCCCTTACATTCAAGCTAATACACCCTATGGGCGTCTCCTTCTTGCACAAGAAGGAATTGGGATTACGGCAATTTCGGCAGAACATCCAGGTCTTTTGGATTTAAAGTTAATACAAATATTACCTGACATTGAAGGGCCAACCGTGAACAACTATTTCATCTATTCAAAAGCTCATCAAAATTCAAAAAGAATAAAAGTTTTAGAAGAATATTTGCTAGAAGCTTTCAGTAAGGACTACGCAAAAGCATTAGAGTAAGGAAAAGAGATGGAGCATCAACGATTAACAAAGCAGCCTGAGGTAAAAGATAACCTTGTCGCAACCTTAAATCAAATGGGCTTCATGTTTACTGAGCCGGAAGCTTATATGACCTCCTTTGTGGACTATGCTGCCAAGACGTCTGGTCCTGTACTCGATATAGGAGCGGCGTACGGAATCACCACGATTTCAGCCCTTGAAAAGGGGGCCTTTGTGGTTGCTAATGACATAGACGAGCGCCATCTCGACATTTTAAAGTCAAAAATTCCACCTTCTTTATTAAAGAACCTCGAATTGATACCGGGTAAATTCCCATCGGATTTAGATTTTCCAGAAAATCACTTTTCTGCCATTTTAGCCTCTCGTGTTTTACATTTTCTTCATCCCAATCTGATGAAACAATCCATATCTGTGATTTACAAATGGCTAAAGCCAGGTGGAAAATTTTTCTATTTAGGAACCACGCCCTACTATGGGACCTTTAAAAAATTCTTACCGCAATATCTAAAAAACAAACAAGAAGGTCGGGAATGGCCTGGGTTTGTAGAAGACGTCCCTTTCTATGCTCCTGAGCGCTGCCAGAACCTCCCTTCTTTCTATCATCTTATTGATGACGAACTCCTCACCCAACTTTTGGTTGAGGTGGGTTTTAAAATAGAGAAAATGAGCTATGTTCCAGCTCAAGAAGGACACCCCCAAGGAATGAAGCTTGATGGTCGGGAGCATTTAGGGGCCATCGCGATTAAGCCTTAAACCTTGACAAATTCCTCCTCAACACCCACATGTTTTCTAAGACCATTACATAAATTAGGGATTACTTTCATGAAAACAATTGTCGTCGTTTAAATCAAAGGTTTAGTTTTTGGACCTCCTCATTTGAGGAGGCGCTATTTTATGACTAATTTTTTGATATTAAATTGACGAGGATATTTTTATGAAACACCACCTACCGCCAGCTCTCTGGCTTATTATTCTGATAGTAGGGTTACCCCTTCTTTCGGAAACCGTTTACACCCCTTCTCTGCCTGACATTGCGCATGCTCTTTCTGTCAGTGATTCTTGGGTGGAATACACACTCACCATCTACCTGTTCGGATTCGCGCTTGGAACCCTCATTTGGGGTAATCTTTCCGACAAATGGGGCCGCAAACCCTGTCTTGTTGGAGGCCTTGCCATCTACCTTGTGGGGTGTCTTGGCTGCTATCTATCAGACTCAATTACGCTTCTGATGCTCAGTCGCTTTATTCAAGCATTTGGGGGAAGTGTGGGCAGCGTTCTTGGGCAAGCCATTTGCCGAGATGCCTTTCACGGACCTGCCTTGGGAAAAGTTTACGCCTCTGTCGGCGGCGCCTTGGCCATATTCCCCGCCATCGGCCCTATCATCGGCGGCGTCATCGACCAAAATTTTGGTTGGACGGCTATTTTCTTGTTTCTGATTGGGTTTGGAGCTATTGTCCTTGGGTTAACGATATGGTCTTTAGCAGAAACTCATCATAAGGAAACGCGTGAACATATTCCGTTGAAAGACACGCTCCTCAGGATGATGAGTGACCCCAAAGTCATCGGATATGGTTTTTTGGTAGCATCAGCCAACGGGGTCGCCTTCAGTTACTATGCTGAAGGACCCTTCTTTATGATTGAGCTACTGAACCTTACCCCAAGTCAATATGGATTGACGTTTATTGGCCTTGCTTCAGCAACCTTATGTGGGGGGTTATTGGGCCGAAAATTGCATGACCATCATAACTCAACAACCATACTGAATTATGGGTTGGGCACCACATTCCTGGGGAGCCTTGTGTTTTTAGGGGTCGTTTTAGGCCCTCTCACAAAGGATTTCTTAATTGGGGGAAGTCTTGTGGCCATGATGCTTATGATGGGGGGGATCGCCTTAGTTACCTCTAACGCTTTATCATTGTCCCTCGTTGACTATAAAAGAAGCATCGGCACGGCCTCTTCATTGTTTGGGTTTTTCTATTATACGCTCGTCTCCCTCTTCACGTTGGGAATGGGATATTTGCACAATGGAACCCTGATCATGATGCCACTATACTTCGCGGGCATCGCTTTGTTTATGTTACTTATTAATAAAGTAGTGCTGACAGTTAAAGCATAAAAAAATCTTGACGCGAGGGGTGACACAAAACCCCTCGCTTCAAGTAAATCTATTGCTTATCAGGAGGTGTGTTGGGCGGGGTATAGGAAATTTTTCTAGCCGTGGGTGGCGTAACAGGATTATCAGACATTGGACTGTAAGGGGGGGCATTGTTTCTCTCTGGCACTGGAGCCGTTTGACTTTCCAAAAAGATACGTGCGTAGAGTGAATCATCAGGCGAATGCCCATTCATGAGGGGAATCAGACGCAGCTTTCGATTAAAAATCCCATCCAGCTCTCTTCGAATTGCAGCTGAACGATCCCACTTTTCATTTACTTTTTGAGCGTCCTCCAGAGGCCTCCCATTTGAGCTTATAGACCTGTCATAAGCCTCCTGTTCTTGGGCACCTAAGATAATTTCTCGAATTTCCAAAACCTCGTATTCCTCTCTACTCAGTTCCTTTTTACGTTCAAAAATTGCATCTAACTTACTTCGTATTTCATTCAAAAAAATTACAAATCTCTCCCGCTTACTTTGAGACTTCTCTGTATGCTCATAAATTATGCTCTTATAGGATTCAAGAGCCTCACTTTCCTGAGTCTTGATAAGCATCTCGCGTTGTTCCAGAGCTACAACTTCATTTGCGATCCATTCAAGTCTTTGCCTAAAACTTGAGTCCATTCTGTCTCTTTGATCAGAAATTGAATTTAATTCTCCTTGTAATTCGGCCAAATGAGCGGCCAATTTCTCTAACCCTTCTTTCTTTGATCTTTCCACAATTTCTTTTACTCTTATAACATTCTCCGCAGACAAATTCATGTTAGGAGGGACCCTACTGCTGACACCTATTTGTTCTTGATTTGCTTTTCTTACCTTGCTTCTTAAAATGTCCTCACGCTCTTGAAAGTATTTTAATTGTTCTCTGACTTCCGCTACTCTTGCTTCCCGAGGATTTCCTACTCTCCCATTTTGATCACCTGCAAGGGCTCTTAGGCCTCCCCCCTCAGGGCTTTTTTTTTCTTCACTCCTTTTTCTCAGAAGGGGAGGAGAGTATATAGGAGGGGACCTTGGACTCAATTGGCTCGAGCTTTGGGGGGTCTTTTCTGAAGTGTGTGTAGCTTCCGGAGGGTGCTTGAGGGCAAATTTAGGGCTCAAAGGAGTGGCGTTTCGTGGAATCTTTTCTGAAGGATGTTTGGCCTTTTCAGCACGTTGTGCTTCTTCATAAGATAACTTTATGACCGCCTTTAATTCTGCATCTTCTGTGTTATCCCTTGGAGAACCATCGGGGGTTCGCAAAGCACGGAAAGTATCATCCAGTTTGTCTCCTTCATCTTCTAACTGTTGTAACTGCTTGGCAAGTTCAGTTTTTTGTCTCGTAAGATCACTTAACTCATTTTCTAAAATCTTATACTCTCTTTTTAAGTCTTCTAGGGGTTTAGGAACGTATTCAGCAAAGAGATTGTGATCACCTTTCATATCCTCTAGTTGCTCTTCTACGAATTTTCTTGATTGTTCAATACGAACGAGGTTCTCGTCCTTTTGTCCTTTGTAATCTCCTTCAAGTATTAATTGTTTTTTCGCAAGAAGGCTAAAATACTCTTCTTTTAATTTTATTATTACTTTAATTGTATTGAATCTAAATTGTAGAAATTCTAATTTTGGTTGAATGACCCCTAATTCATCGTGAAATGGGCCCATTTTATGGTTTACGGCAATTCCTTGAGCTCTTGCACGGTCTCTCTCTGCTCTTCGCTTTTCTTCACGTTCACGATGTATTCTGGTTAACTCTTCTTGACGGAATTGTAGCTGCCTTCGAGATTCTTCCAACTGTGCCTCTTCGAGAGAAGCCTTGATTGCTGCTTGAAGTGCAGCTTCCTCACCTGTAAGGGGCCTAGGTGCTTGAGGTCTGGGTGTCTCACTGAGTATAGGAATTGGCTGAGTGGCATGCTCTATAAGATGCATGACATGGTTAGCGTGGCGCGGACTATCATCTTCGCTTCCCGAATATTCCATGGGGTCCCATGCATTTTTTTCCATCGCTAGGATAGACGCAACAGGAAACCATGTAAAAATGGCGAAATACAAAGATAAGATCGTTGTTAGTCTGCTCATGGTGATCTCCTCGTACAGTAATAACTATAACTCGGACGCCAACCAACTTTCTTCTTGTATTTCTTGATTGTAATATCTACTATACTATAAATGCATTTTACTGTCAATATACTATATTTGCATTTCAGCAATACAATTCTTGTTAACACTTTGGAAATCTCTTGCATATCTTTTAATACAATTTTCATATAAGTCTCATGGTTTTTGCAATAGGCTTGATCCTATCTTTCTCTTTGGGGTACCCTCACCTTGAGGAGACATACTCTTCATAATGGTACGATCTAAGGAGTAAACAGGTGGTAAAGAAGAATATTATTGTAAAAGGACGCCCTGCAGCGCGACTGGCCGCTGTGCAGGCCCTTTATCAGTTGGAGCAAGAGCCAACCACCCCCCAAAAAGTTGTACTGGAGTTTATGAACCACCGTTTTAACGAAATTGTAGACGGCACTCGGTTTATCACCCCTGACAAGACCTTGTTTCAAGAGATCGTTTTAGGGGTTATAGAGCGTTTGGCGGACTTAGACCCCATGATTTCTGCCACCTTATCGGAAGATTGGCGCATCGAGCGCATGGAATCGGTCGTTCGGGCCATTTTGAGAGCCGCGGTCTTTGAGCTTAGCCGCGATACCGCTGTGCCCACGCCCGTGGTGATTAATGAATATATTGAAATTACGAAGGCCTTTTGTTCCGGCCCTGAAGTTGCCTTTGTCAACGCCTCCCTTGATGCTCTGGCCAAGCTTTTGCGCACTGAAGACTTGCAGGAATAGGCAAAGCCCGGCTTAAAACGTAAACAGCTTCTCGTCGATAGCCGTTCCAATTTCCACTTGTTTCAAGACAACGTGGGTTTGGTTGGCTTGCGCATCCACAACCGTCCACTCTTGGAGGCGCAAGATTGGAGTTGTTACGAATATCAGGGTCAGGGTGACCCCGTCATCCCCGGGGCGTACCACCGTCAGGTAAATTTTGTCCCCTTTGGTTTCCATTTTCTTAACTTCCAAATCATTGGAAAAGTCAATTTTATGGCGCAGAAGAAAGCTGGCAGGCGTACTGTCGATGGAATATTCGCTGACATCTTTGGTTTCCCCATCAATGTGTCGCAATATCTCCCCATTGGCGATAATCTTCGTGTTCATGGGAGCATCATACTCAAGGCGAAGTTTTCCAAAGCTTTGCTTGCCCAAGCGCTTCAAATACATCCTGCCAGTCGCCGTCGTCCCATTGGGGTTCTCTTGGGTTATGTTGGCGCGAAGGGTGCGGATGCCATTCAAATAGTCTTGGATTTTTCGAATTTGAGCCTTTTGTTGACCCGCCGCATCCTCCTGCAACGCTGCCAGAATCGGCTGAGACGTTGTAGAAGCAGCTGCTACCATCGAGATCAAAAGTATCTTTTTTATCAGTGTTTTCATAATATCCTCTTTCAATTCTTAAAAGCCAAACATGTGATCAAAGCTAAAGGCCTCTTTGCCAAAAGTGCCATGATACCCAAAGAGCCGACACGTTGTGTCACGGATGATGATGTAACCCCCTTTCGCTTTCGCTCTCGTCGCTTCCGGAAAAGTTTCATGATAGGAAAAGAGATAAGACCCACTGCAGGGGATTTTGACGAGGTGTTTGGCTATTTCCTTGCCCTCATGATCATGGAGGATAAACTCCGTCTCAGAATAGGGATGCCACGTTGTTGAGCTTGGATAAATCAGAAAGCACATGGAATCCAAGGAACCATCGCTAAAATCATCCACCACTCTCAGGAAAAGACGCGTCCGCAAACCCGGAGGGGGACCTGCATAGCTCTGCGGCTCATTCTTATAAACAAGGGCCGTGTTGAACATGTGCGCCCCAAAACTGGTTTCAGCCTTATGATCCCCCCGCTCATAGCGGAACAGGCCATGGAGCCATCCATCAACGGGAATATCATGGGCATCATCATAAGCCAGCTCCATATGGCCGTACCCACTGGGCAACGTCCATTGGCGGCAATCCACAACCGTTGCATGGTCCCGTGGCAAAACCCCAAGGGATTGTTCCGCGATTGCCTTGCCTGAGGCATCATACACGAACATTTTAACGGGAAGGTGCGTTTGCGTGGTTCCCATAGGTGTTGGCAAAGCCATGGACTGGAACGTGGATTGCGGGAGGATGGGTGCCGGGAGAATATAGTTTTTACCAAACAAAGGCTTCAATGAAGCCACAGAGATGGTTTGTTTTAGATCATTCCGTTGCACGTTGACGTGGGCAATCCTTTGATTCTTGGTTGTTTTGCAAACCACTTCATAGCGGGGGCGCACAAGATATTTTCCGGTTTGCATCTCGATTTGTTGGGGCCACTTTGCATTTGGCAAAAGATCCGCAACATTCAGCTTGTAACTGGCAAATGGCCCAATTTCTTTGTCAAGCCAGCGCATCTCTTTAGTCCCCATGACATTCAACCCAATCGTATTGGCCGGAATCGGAACGGGATGGCTGTTCTGTATCCATAAATACACAACCTCATTCTCTTGTGGGGCAGGTAGACCCGCAAAAGAATCCGACGGCCAGGAATTCGCATCATGGGTACAGGAAATATGACTATAATCATCATTGTAGGTATCAAGAGCATACTTAACCACATCGTGGCCTTTGGCCCCTATCACATGAAAGAACAACTGGCCGACAAAAGGAGCTAACTTAAACCGACTTTTAATTGTTTGGCTATCAAATACAATTGTGTGGTCCGAAGGCTTCAGGGGTTCTACCCACTGGGCCAAAATTTTGCCATCTTCCCCAAACAAAATGCAGGAAAGGGATAAATCTTTTCCCCCGTAACGGTGCCAGTAATTTGCCGTCGTCAGGCGCGTATGGAACCCCTCCTGTTCTCTAAAAAATGCAAAGTTTGTGGCAAAATTGAGGGGCGTGAGGTAAGCCCCAGATGACCCTCCACTGGCAGGGCCAATAACAGTCCCCCCCAGAGATTCTAAACGCACATCATCAAGAGAATTTATGGTCACCCCCTCTGGAATGTACTGACGAATGGCGGGAAGCAACCGATCCGCATCAAAAGCAAGAATGAGAAGTGCGTTTGCAGCACACTTTGGCAAGGCTGTCAGGGGCTCTGAGGTAAGACCTTTCAAAGAAGCGTAGGTCTTCCCAATATGGCCAAAATCTTGGGCATAAATATTCGAAATCGTGAGATGACTCAAAGCAGAAGCGTAGAATTCTTGAAAGGCCTCCAACAATCCAAGCGGATCATAAAGGGCCACTTTCTGGTGACGCAAGTTGTCTAATAGATCCCGCATTTTTTGATAAGTGATAGGATGCGCCAATGCTTTATAAAGAGCATTCCCGCCAGAGTGATTATCAAAAGTTTCGATTTTTAGGGTCAAGATTCACTTCCTCTTGCACATTATGCTTTGAAAATATTGTCGTTTTCCTGTTGAATTTATAGCTTTTACGGGCAGTCCAGAGCAAGAACAATTTGTTTAGGGTATTGTAATCCCTTGCATTCTACCCCCCTAGCCTGGCCCCTGATTTTGACTTATCCTTATATTATGAACACTAGCGGAAGGGACAATGACCGTGAAATCTGAGAATTTACTTGAGCTCATTTTTATAAAAGGACGTACCCACTACAAATGGTTGGATAAACCCGTTGAGGACGACTTATTACAGGAGGTGTATGACCTTGCAAAGCTGGGACCCACCAGTGCAAACAGCTGTCCCATGCGCATTGTGTTTGTGAAATCTGAAAAAGCAAAAGCTAAACTGAAACCATGTCTTATACAAGAGAATGTGGAGAAAACGATGACGGCGCCTGTCACGGCCATCATCGCGTATGATCTTGAGTTTTATGAGAAGCTTCCAAAGCTTTTTCCTCACACCGATGCCAGAAGTTGGTTTGTAGGGAATGCGCCCTTCATTGAGACTTCTGCTTTTCGAAACAGCTCCTTGCAGGGAGCATATTTTATGCTTGCGGCGCGCGCTTGTGGGTTAGACTGCGGGCCGATGTCCGGGTTTGATAATGCTCTTGTTGATGAAGCATTTTTCCACAACACTTCCTTACGATCTAACTTTTTATGTAATCTCGGGCATGGGGATTCAACTAAGCTATATCCTCGTTCTCCGCGTCTTACGTTTGACGAGGTTTGTAAAATCCGATAAGGTGGAAAAATAAAATAGGGTAAGGTGGGTATGCGAAAAAGCGCTTCCTGCCTTTCGGTTCCTTCAAGGATTGCAGCGAAAATGATTCAAGCAACCTGTGCACGGCTTTCTACTTGGACTTTATCCTTATCAGGCTTCAGCCCTTTCTGGTTAAGCTGGGTTCTTGGTGGTTTGGCGGCCCTAGCGATGCCGCCCATTCAGGTCTGGATCTTGCTTCCCGTTGCTTTTTCTGGATTTCTAATTCTTCTTGAGAACACTAAGACCGCAAAGACCGCATTCTGGTTAGGATGGGTTTTTGGGTTTGGCTATTTTTTAGGAGGGCTTTATTGGCTTGGTAACGGGCCACGAACTGTTGGAATGATGCTTGCGGTACCTTTTGCCGCAGTTGGTCTCCCCTTATGCTTAGCTTTCTTCCCCGCATTTGTTTCCCTGCTTACCTTTCGAGTCTCAAAAGGCCCGTTGACCCGTGTTTTTGCCTTTGCGGCCATCTGGTCGATTTTTGAGTACTTGCGGGGCCATATACTCACGGGGCTGCCTTGGAATTTACTGGGCTACACCTGGGGCACATCTGTGCTTCAAATCACGTCAATCATCGGAATCTATGGACTTTCCACCCTCACGACTTTAGCTGCATGTGTCTTTGCGAGCCGCCACAAAGGCTGGATTTCAGGCATGGTCTTGAGTTTTGGGGCTTTATGGCTGTGGGGGGATTATCGGCTCACCCAGGCACTTCCCTTTTCACAACAAGAACATGGAACACTCAATTTGAGAATCGTCCAAGCCAGCATTCCCCAAAACACCAAGTGGTTGGCAGAAAATTTTCAACAAAACTTGGATCGATACATCGCCTTGTCCCATCTTCCTGCAGAAAAGCCTTTAGAAGCAGTCATTTGGCCGGAAGCCAGCGTCACCACAATGGTTGAAAATTACCCTCCTCTTCTAAAAATCTTGGGGGAAGCTGGACCTCAAGGCGGACTCCTCCTTTTCGGGGCACCGCGCGAGATTGATGGCCATTTACGAACCAGTATGATGGCCCTTGATAATGAAGGAAAACGGGTTGGGGTGTATGACAAGTCTCACCTGGTGCCATTCGGAGAATATATGCCCTTGCGGTCGATCCTCACCATCAAGAAGCTCACCTATGGAGATCAAGACTACACGCCTGGACCAGGGGTACAAACCATATCTCTTCCCGGTCTGCCAAGTGTCAGCCCGCTCATTTGTTACGAGGCTATTTTTCCTCATGAGGTTATCGATGGAAAGAATCGCCCTTACTGGATGCTCAATATGACCAACGATGCGTGGTATGGTCACACGTCAGGGCCATATCAACATCTACAGATCGTTCGTGTTCGGGCCATCGAAGAGGGGATTCCTCTGGTTCGCGCTGCCAATAATGGCATTTCCGCTGTTGTGGATGCTTGGGGTCGAATATTATATAGACTTGAATTAGATGAAATTGGTTTTATCGACTTTTCTTTGCCAAAACGTTTAGAATCTGTTACGTTATATCAACGGTATGGAGACCTTCTATTCCTTGGAATAGTGTTCGTATTGCTTAGTTTAGTAGCTACCTATCGTCCTCATGAAAAAACAAAAAAACTAAAAATATAAAAGAAAGAAATTGGATATGTTAAATCAAGAAATTTCACCTTCTAAAAAAGGAAAACCTCATGATGTGGACATCCACGTTGGAAGTCGGGTAAGACTTCGGCGATCTGCTCTTGGATTGAGTCAGGATCAGTTGGGTGCGGCAATTGGCCTTTCCTTTCAACAGGTACAAAAATATGAACGCGGTGCAAACCGCATTGGTGCAAGCCGACTGTATGAAATGAGCAAAGTCCTCCATACACCTATCTCCTTTTTCTTTGAGAACTATGGAGAACAAGGACTTGCCGAAGAGGGCGGTGCTACCTATCAAGCTGATCCCGTCATGAAACGAGAAGCCCTCGAATTGATGCGAGCTTATCACCAAATCCTTGATCCCAAAGAGAGAAAGAAAGTCTTAAAGCTGGTCCAAGCGCTGGCCGAAGATTCTCAAAGAAAGAGCACGGATAAAGATCGAGCAGGCAAATCCAAGGGGCCTCGTTGAGCGTGCTGCCAACTTCCCTTTTGATTGAAGGTAAAAGTGTGCCTTTGGTCGTAAGGGAAAACCCCAAAGCTAAGCGGTTAACGCTTCGTTTTCGCCCCGAGACAGGGGGCGAAATAATCCTCACCATTCCCTTGCACCACTCAAAAAGACAAGTGCTTGGGTTTATCGAAAAGTCAAAACCCTGGATTGAAAAACAGATGGCCAAGAGCTTTTCAAAGCTCGCTTATATTGACGGCATGGTCCTTCCCATCTTCGGCAAATCCATTGAACTGCGCCACAAACCCTCCCAATCCTTTCGTGCTTGGTGGGGGGAGGATCACCTTCTCATCCACGCCCCGCCTGAAAAATTCGGTACCCATGTTCAAAAATCTCTCCATCAGGTTGCGAAAACCTTCCTTACAGAAAGATCAAGCAACTACGCCAGCCGACTGGACAAATCCCTCAATCGCATCACCCTTCGAGACACCCGAAGCCGTTGGGGAAGCTGCAGCCACAACGGCAATATTTCCTATTCCTGGCGGTTGATTTTTGCCCCTGAACAAGTGGCAGATTACGTGTGTGCCCATGAAGTCGCGCATCTGGAACATATGAATCACAGCCCTGAATTTTGGAAAATTGTGGAAGAATTTTGCCCTGATTATAGGACTTTGCGCCAATGGCTTCGTCAAAATGGGAAAAGCTTGTTCAAATATGGAGCTTAATTTAAATATACTAAATACGGTTCGACCTAATTCCTCAAGGCACTCCTGTAATTCGACCTGTTGCGCCGCTCAAGTAATTGTGAAATTATCGCTTTATAAATGAACTGAATAATGCAGATCGCTGTCATGAGATTAAAATCCAAAAAAATGTACATTTTATATGCCCTCATAAGTCTTTGCATTATTCTTTTAGCCTTGAGTGGAACAATCATGAGTCAGGTAGATGAACCAAAATTTACTGTTCTTGAGTCTCAAAGCAATATTGAGATACGGGAATATGACCCCGTTATCGTTGCCCAAGTTCTGGTTGAAGGAGACCGAAAACAAGCGATTTCCGCAGGATTTAGAATGCTCGCTGATTATATTTTTGGCAACAATGAGGCACACCAAAAAATAGGCATGACCGCCCCTGTCATTCAGCAAAAGGGAGAGAAAATTTCCATGGCAGCGCCGGTAACTCAACAAAAATCCGAGGAGGGTCAATGGAAGGTGAAATTCGTTATGCCTGCTCACTATAAGTTGGAAACACTCCCAAAACCGCATGATAATCGCGTGGCACTCTTGTCCGTTCCCGCTAAACAGTATGCGGTTATCCGATTTTCAGGCTTGGCAGGAGCAGAAAACTTGCAAAACTACCTTGACGAACTTCAAAAATTCCTAGTTTCCAAAGACCTTAAAGCCAAAGGCGAACCAATCTTCGCCTTCTATAATCCCCCTTGGACACTTCCTTTTTTACGTCGCAACGAGATTATGATCGAACTTAATAAGTAATGTTGCCGGATAATTTAGACTTGTGATATCCCTATTGGGATATACCAAAGAATCCTGGCTATTGCGCACCAAATGAGATTATTTTTATTCGATTTGCACAAGGCGAAATATTGACAAAAGCTATAACAATCCAAGAACTAGAGGGCAAGCTTCTCGCCTGGTATGACACCCACCAACGGACCTTGCCTTGGCGGGCGGTGCCGGGGCATTCCCCTAATCCTTATCATGTTTGGCTCAGTGAAATCATGTTGCAGCAAACAACCGTTGCAACTGTGAAGGATTATTTCATCCGATTTATCACCCGCTGGCCGGTCGTTGAGGCGCTGGCTGAGGCAACCCTGGATGAGGTGTTTCACAATTGGCAAGGTCTTGGATACTATAGCCGCGCCCGTAACTTACATACTTGTGCACAAACCCTGGTCCGCAACTTTCAGGGCGTCCTTCCCCGAAACGTCGAACAACTTCTAAAGCTTCCAGGAATCGGCCCCTATACCGCGGCGGCCATTACCGCGATCGCCTATGATCACCCCATCGTTCCGGTTGATGGCAATGTGGTGCGCGTCTTTTCTCGACTTTTTGCCCTTGAAACCCCTTTGCCGGCCTTAAAAATTGAGGTGGAGGCTCTTGCGAAAGAGATGATCCCGTCACACCGAAGCGGGGATTTTGCCCAAAGTCTCATGGATTTAGGAGCAACCGTCTGTCGCCCGCGCAATCCTTCCTGCGAGGTCTGTCCCTTACAGACAAAGTGCCTCAGCCATCATTTGGGGATTACCGACCAACTCCCGCGTCCTGCCGTGAAAGCCATTAAGCCGCGCCGCTATGGGATTGCCTATTGGATTGAAAATCAGCACGGTGAAATTCTCTTAGAAAAACGCCCTGATAAGGGCCTTTTGGCAGGACTGGTTGGGGTACCAACAACAATTTGGCAGCACTCTCCTTTAAATGCTAATAAATCTCTGATCAGCAACCCCAAAGAGTTTGGCTCGTTAGAATATCTGCCAGAAATTGTCCGCCACACCTTCACTCATTTTCATTTGGAACTCACCATCGCCAAAGGAAAAAGCGACACCCCAGAGACAGGCTTTTGGTGTTCTCTTGATGACCTCAAATCCCACGCATTACCAACGGTCATGAAGAAAGTGATCCGCGCTGTCGCTGGAGAGGGATAAGATGCCAATAAGGCACCTCTCCTTACTCATCTCCCCAAATGAACGCCGCCAGGCCCATCACCACCAGAAATAGAAAATACAAGAAGGGCGCGTAAGATAAAGACGTGAATTGCCACAGGAACAAGCACACCACGGGCGTTGTGCCTGAAAATAACATTGAGCCGATCGTATGGCCGAGGCTCATACACCGGAATCTTACCCCCACTTCATATTGCTGAATTAAAAAGAGATAACCCGGCGCGAAGAAGAATACCATGGAGAGGGTCGTTAAGATCATGAGAGGAAAAGAAACAATCCCGTCGCTGATTAGAACCGCATTCAACGCAACGAGACTCATCGTGAAGAACCCCCCGATCTTGCCGATGCGCGCCAGCCCCCAAACATCCGCAGCCCAACCGGCCACGGGCAAGAAAAGAACGTATAGGCTTGTTAAGTAAAAGCTGTAGAGAGATGCGTCCGCGGCAGGGGCCATCCCTAAAATCTTCGACAGATACGTCCCTTGAAAGACGAGGTAGAAGTGATACGCCCCCCCACCGGCTCCACAAATCATAATGGTTCGCAATATAGGCGCCCAGTGGGTTTTGGCCACCTCTTTCAATGGCGCAGGGGTGAGATGCTGTTGCAAGTATGCAAGAAAGGGTGGTGTTTCAATGAGATATCGCCGCAAGATAAAGACGATGAAACCAAAAATGCTGCACCCCAAAAAGACGAAGCGCCAGCTTTCACCAACAGCCGGAACGTGTGCCGCAACAAGGGAGGCGAGCGCAATCCCGAGGTAAGCCCCGCACCCCACAAGGCACGTAATGAGACATGGATTTTTCTTAGCAAAATGCTCAAAGACATAGATGTGCACCCCATCTGACTCGCCCGCGATAAAAATCCCCTGAAGCATGCGGCACACCACAAGGGCGATGGCGGCGCCCCACCCCCAAGCTTCATAGCCCGGCAAGATGCCTACGATGAATGTGGGGAACGAAATGCCGATCATGCTGTACCGCAAGGAAATGCGGCGCCCTTGGGTATCTCCTAAATATCCAAAAATAAGGGCCCCAAAGGGTTTTGATAAGGACCCAACCGCAAAAACTCCGAATGCCTTGATGAGGGAGGTCGTTGGATCGTCGCTTGGAAAGAAGTGAATGGCTAGGATGGGCGCCAAAAATCCATAAATGGCATATTCAAAATATTCGAGAACGGTCCCGAGAACGGATATGAAAAATATAGGCACTTTAACAGGTGAAGCTTTTTCAAGAACGGGTTGCTCAAAATTTTCGAGCGGTGATGTTTTGATGTTTGTTGCAATATTGGTCATGTGCACTCCCTCCGCTGGTACGAACCAGATCAGGTTATAGGGTTAAGCGACCACCGCTTTCTCAGCTGAGCTTAGACTCAGCACCCCTGGCTAATGAGGGGATCCTATCGAGGACGCTGAATGGTGTCAAGGGGGGGAGCATCAGAAGATGCTGACATTTGTCTCTAAACCAAGTATATTCCCTTAAAATAAGAATAATGAAAGAATCACCATGCCAAAGCTCCACCTAAATCCCGACATCTTTTTTATGTTAAAGGATAAGGATATCATTCTGTGGGACTATAAGAATCGTCAGCAATTTTCTTTAACCCCCCCTTATTTTGAGCGACTCGTCGCTCACTCTCGCGGAGATATCAAGGATAACTCACAACCTCTTATCGACATTGACCAACATCTTTTTAAAGAAGGTATATTACTAAATGAAGCCCCTCTAGAACCCCTCTGGAAGTGGGATAAATTGTCTTATATATATCACCTGGGAACGCGCAATATCGTGGCAGATACCCACACTTCTGTTCAAGACTGGGTAGCCGATTATGTCCAGGGATGCGAAGAAGCTGTGGATCGAAAACCACAAGAATTATTCATTAGACGAGAAGGCGCTTTAGTCCCCTTACCGGCCCCAAATTTGGAAAGCTTAAATCAATTGCTTTTCAGTGAAATTTTGAAGCAACGCCTAACGGTTCGAACCTTTGATGGGAAGCCTGTGTCTGTGGAGAATTTGAGCACGCTCCTTTTTGTAACATTTGGTCTATTCCATGGCCCCTGGCAGGATTTAACCGATGCAGGTCTTCAGGAAATGGGGTTGCGAAAAACCAGCGCTTCTGGCGGTGGCCTCCACCCGAATGAGGCGTATGTAACCATTCTCAATGTGCCTGGCATTGAGCCAGGGATGTATCATTATGATGTGGAACGCCACGGACTTGTGCGCGTAAATGCAGCGGTCTCGGATGATCAAGTGGCCGCTTTGTGCATGGGCCAACCCTTTGGAAATGGGATAGCCTTTGGCGTCTTTCTCGTCGCCTACTTAAACAAAGCTTGGTGGAAGTATGAGCATTCTCGCGCCTACAGAGTGGTCTTAATGGACGCAGGCCACCTATCTCAGACTTTCCAATTGGTGGCGACATCCCTTGGAATCCTGACCTGGATGACCGCAAATATCCATGATTTGGACGTCTCCAGTCTGTTAAAATTGGAGGGTGTTCATCAGGCTCCATTACATTTCTTAGGGGGTGGTTATGGGAAAAAGTCTGCGGTTTATGAAGGGGTGATTCAGCATTTTAAAGATACTAAGGGGAGCTGAAGCTGATCACGCCCCTTTAACCGCCCTTCCCTTTACGTCTATTTCTTTTCTCCCTCTTCTTCTTTGTACGCGCTTTCGCAGATTTTTTCTTTTCTGAACTCTTACGGGCTTTTTTTTCTTCCTTTTCCTTTTTCTTTGCCTTCGCTTTTTCCTTTTTTTCCTTCTTCTTTTCTTTATGTTCATTGCTCTTTTGTTTGTCGCTTTTGCCATCCTCTGTCTTTTTTTCAGCTTTAGCTTTCTCTTTCTTTTCCTTCTTCTTTGCCTTTTTTTCTTCAGTCTTCTTAGCCTTAGCTTCCTTCTTTTCCTTTTTCTTTTCTTCCTTCTTAGCCTTCTTTTTTTCTTCTTTTTCAGCTTTCTTCTTTTCTTTCTTTTCAGCCTTTTTTTCTTCCTTAGTCTTTTCGGGACTTTCCTCTTCTTCGGTTTCCTCACCGCTTTCCCCGAGACCACCGAGAAAGTCCCCACCAAAAGCATCAAGGGCTCCTGCCGGCAATACCATATTACATTGCACAACCACGGCGATACAAAACAATAAAATAATATTAAAAATGGATTTATCTTCCATTTAACTTTCTTTTCTTTAGATTTCAGTCCTTTTATATTAAATTGTTGATATTTAATATTTAGTGAAATTATTTAGAAATTTAATTAGATACTGCATTTTCTATTTTTCAAAATAGTTCATCGAAAGGAGAATAAAAAAAGGAACATCACAATATTTCTTATGAAGTGATGTTAAATTTTACGTCAGTTACCCAATAGAGTGTGGTTTGTAAGTCACGCCCATCTCAAAATGTAAGCTTTTAGAATATTTTATGAAAACTTTAAAGAATCTTTATTGCTCATATCACAAACCCTTGTTAACATTCATTATAATGTAGAGCATTTGAGGAGGATTATAATATGTGGACAACAACACACAGCAAGGTTATTAAAGGCGTTAAGAAAGAAGTCATCTGGGAACGGTTGTCAGATGTCAGCACATGGCATACCTGGATTCCTAATGTTGAATATTGTAAAATGGACAAACCATTTGCAACCGGCAACCGTTATACTCTAAAGCCAAAAGGTTCTTCCCCTATTTCGGTCGAACTCATCGAAGTTAAAAAGGATCAGAAATTCATAGGCTGCACTCGTTTCTTTGGGGCAACTATGTATGATATTCATGAAATGCATCCAGATCCGCAAGGCACCCGCCTTACCGTTACATTAAAAGTTACAGGACCGCTTGGCTTTTTGTGGAGAAAGCTTGTTGCGGAAAAGATTGGGGCGAATTTACCAAAACTATTTAATAACTTGGCAAGCATCGTGGGCGCCCCAGCTGTCAAAAGCGATAATAATCTTCCCCAGACAAGTCTGCCAGGTGATAAAAAACCAAATCTTCACCTTATTACTCCGACGTCTCTCAAAGCCAAACCCAAGGTTAAGGCAAAAGCCAAAGGTAAAGTTAAGTTAAGTGTGTCCGCTGATATTAACTCTAAGATAAAGGTAACCCCATCTATGTCTCAAACAGCTTTAAAACCAACCCCTACAGCAACTAAAAAGACAAAAGCCAAAACTTCAAAGAAGCCAAAACTAAAAGTTACGTCTTCTAAGAAAGCCAAGTCGAAGTCTGTAGCGACGAAGAAGCCAACTCTAAAATCTTCAGCCGCTAATAAGCCCAAGACAAAAGCAAAGACAAAGACAAAGACAAAGACCTTAGCGTCAAAGAAACCGACAACAAAGGCTTCAACGGTTAAGAAATCCAAGCCTAAGACAAAGGCAAAGACAACAGCCTCGAAGAAACCGACAACTAAAGCTTCAGCAGCTAAAAAAACAAAGCCAAAGACAACAGCGGCTAAGAAGCCAAAGACGAAGACTAAAGCCGTTAAGAAAACAACAGCGAAAGCGAAACCAAAAGCAAAAGCTGTTAAAAAACTGAATGTTAAAGGCTAATACAACAGTGTTGAGGAATAACTCTTAGATTCATCAGACATTCTGAAGGACGAAGAGTTATTTCTCTACTTTTCTAAGTGCCATACTGAAATATACCCCATCTTTTATAGGATTCCGCCGAAAGTCAAAGCTCTCAAAATGAATGCCAGGCAAAGGGCTTAGAGCAGCACTCTTCATTGTTAACAAATTGCTTTGTTTTGCATACTCGCGGAAAGTTGTGTTGCCAGGGGTTTTGCCTGTCGTATCTTCAAAGCTAAAAAAGCGTACCTCATAATCGGTCCCATTTATTGTAATGATTTTTCCTGGAATGCTTGTTGATACACGCTGAGAAGATTTGCACGTGGCAATCTCCTGACAAGCGTCTATAACATCTTCGAGCTTTAAGGCGCCCTCTTCAAGGTGAATGGTTACCTCATCCGCATTTGTGAAAGCTGCTAAAATGAAACATAAGACGATAACAAATTTCTTAAACATGAGTCCCCCAAAAGTTCATGATTTCCAAAGACTATTTATAGCTCTCTCGAGCTCATGAGGTCAATCAGTCTCATAAGGTAAGGATAAAAAGGGGACTTATGTCTACTTTTAGGTTTCATATTCAACGCGCAAGTTTGGCAGATCTGTTTCGAGTTTCAAACGAAGGACTTCAGGGAGGCGCTTGGCTTGCACATGCAAATATTGCAGCTTCGTCTTCTTCAAACAACACGCTTCAGCCACAGCTTCTGACATAATCCACCCGGATTCGCCATTGGGAATAAGGGTAAGATCCATCAATTTCGGTAATTTAAGAATAAGGTGCATAATCGTCGGATCATCAAAATAGGCTCCAGAAAAATAGAACTTTCGCAATCCCGGCTGAGTATCCGCAATCATTAACAGTTCAGTCTTTCCGATACCCTTCAGGTTGTTTATCTTCAGGGTCGTCAGATCCAGATTTTCAACAATGGCTCTGAGGCCGCTTCGCGTAATCCGGGTTTCCGAAATATCTAGGACTTTCAGTTTGTTCACTAAATTTCCAAGAGATTTCGCCACATCATCGCTGACATCTGTTTCGGATAAGTCTAAGGTGTGAAGCTTTGGCATCGCACTCAAGAGATTTTTAATGATATCCATATCTTTCTTAAAGCTCTGCCCAATCATCGAGAACGAGTGAAGTTTTCCAACACCCGCAGCGAGCAAGGTAAAATCTTCCTTTTTCAGATCTTGTCCACTAATACCAAGAGCCTTTAGATAGGGGAAATTTTCAACAAGAATTCTTATCCCTTTGTTCGTCACTTTTGTATTGATTAAGTGAAGCTTTGTCAAATTTGGAAAGGATGTGCTTAAGTTTAATATTGTGTCGTCATTAACACCAAAACCAAACAAAGACAAACTTTTTAAATGAGGGATTCTTTTAGGAAATTCTTTCAATAATTTGTCCGTCACTCCCAAACAACTGAGCTCTATTCCTTCCAAATATCCTAGATAAGGCAAGACTTTTTCAATAAACTCATTCTCATTCAACACTTGGTTATTTGCCCCTGGCAACATAACAAACCCCACAACCCGTATCTGATCCAGAACATTGGCTCGTTTGAATACTTCCATTAAAGAAACAATGGACTTTATGTCAATTGTCATGTTCTGCACCTTAAAGCGCATATCTGGATTTTCTTTGATATAACGTATAGATGCTGCGAGTTTTTGATCCTTTAATCGACGCGCATCAAGGAGTATCATCTTCTTTTGAAGAGGTCTCAGTTCCTTTGGGGGTGGATTTTTCTGATCGCTGATGACTTTAAGTTTCTTGCTACCTTCTTCTTTTGACGTCAATTTTTTTTTATTCGCCTTTTCCCAAGATTCATCCTTTTTTTGAGAGACGCTCTTTGCTGCTTCTCCTCGAGTTCTCGAGGGCAACCTTTCTCGTGAGTTTATACGCTTACGTACTTTCCCAGTATCGATAGGTTGTTCGACAGGGACAGGGACAGGGACAGGGACAGGCACTGACCTGATATTTCCTTGTGGATTGTATGGATTGGGGCTTGGAGGTAAGGGTGTACTCTCTTGAGGCATAGGCTCTGGAATGTCATCCATCCCTCTATGGCTTAAGCTGCCTTCAGGCCCGGCGAAGATCGGCTGCACACACGCCATAAAGCCGCTTAAAAAAGCTCCAAGGACACCAAAACGGGGAACAAGGAGAATTGAGCGCACCATTGAATACACCTCTCGTTATATATACTTCTCTTATTTTTCTCCAATTCTGGAAATATAAAAAGAGGGAAAATGAAAGAAGAAGCAGATCTTTTTGATTGTGTGGGAAAAATGCATAGAAAAACCGCCAAGATTTCCGCTATAACAACCCTAGACTAACTTTTTAAGATATTGTTAATGAAAGAACTGGAAAATACTTTAAATCTCCCCTTTGGGTTAACCTTTGCTGATTTATACAGTCGGGAAGGGCTGATCAAACTTGACCAGACCTTCTTAAGGCACATAGAGGCCCGTAGCAGCGATTTAGCCGAGAAATACAGGGCTGCTCGCGGGGGAGAAACCCTTGATGAAAGCGCGCTTTTGATCGCCCTGGCGCCGTTTGTTGAGGAGTTTTTGGGAAGTTTGTTTGATGAAACAGCCGCCCGTCAATTGCAAAAAGAGCATGAGAAATTCAAGGTCATTCTTGAGGTTAACCGACAATTTGTTCAAAGGGTGGCTGTTAAAAAATACCCTAAAGACATTGCTGCAACGATCGATAAAATGCCGCTGCAACATGCTTTGGCTGCCTACACTAATCCTGATGATGAGTATACCTTTGCCTTGCAAATCCTAGATTGGCTAGCAGCTTCAACTGATTACCAAGAAGAGCTTGATCTGGCTGCCAAATATGCTGCCTGGGCTTCCCAAACCCTTGAAGGCCAGAAACACCATCGGGGCCAAGCATTGTTTTCAGTCCCTCATAAAATTGATCCAGATCATTACATCCCCGTCGAAGCCTCGGGAATACACAAGGCTTGGGAATTGCCTGAACATTATCACCGCGCTCGGGATGGATTTTCTTTAACCGATCAGGGCCTAAACCTCGAGTCTGCTTTGCATCAAGCAAATTACTGTATCTGGTGTCACCATCAAAATAAAGACTCTTGCTCCAAAGGATTAAAGCCAAAAACACAACAGGAAGATCAAACTCGATTCCAAAAGAATAGATCTGGTGCCTCCTTGATTGGCTGCCCCTTGGAACAAAAAATATCTGAGATGAATGAGGTTAAGAGCCTCGGGCTCTCTATAGCTGCTCTTGCAATCATCATGATTGATAACCCTATGGTCCCGGCTACAGGCCATCGAATCTGTAATGATTGCATGAAGGCTTGCATCTTTCAAAAGCAAGACCCTGTTAACATTCCTGGTACTGAAACACAAATTCTGAAGAGTGTCTTATCACTCCCTTGGGGTGTGGAGCTTTATAGTTTGTTGACCAGGTGGAATCCACTTAATTTTAGTCGTCCCCTTGTATTGCTCGACTCTGGCTATAAGGTCCTTGTGGTAGGAATGGGCCCAGCCGGATTTACTCTTGCTCATCATTTGATGAACGATGGACATACGGTTGTTGCTATTGACGGTTTGAAGATCGAGCCCCTTCCATCAGAATTTTCAGGAATTGATCAGACTGGGACGCGCGTGCCTTTTCTACCCATCAAATCATACCAAGCTATCGAAGAAGATTTGCACAGTCGCCTTAATGGCGGATTTGGAGGTGTCGCTGAATATGGGATTACAGTTAGGTGGGACAAGAATTTCTTAAAATTGATCCGACTTGTATTAGAGCGGCGACCTAATTTCGGCTTATTTGGTGGGGTCCGTTTCGGGGGCACTCTCACAATAGATCAGGCATTTGAATTAGGCTTTGATCACATCGCCCTGTGTATGGGGGCGGGAAGTCCCACGCTAATCCCGATGAAAAATAGTTTAGCACCAGGAGTTCGGCAAGCAAGCGATTTCCTAATGGCTTTACAACTTACCGGCGCCGCCAAAGAGTCGTCTCTTACCAACCTGCAAGTCCGAATGCCTGTTGTCGTGATCGGCGGAGGTCTCACAGCCATTGATACAGCAACAGAAGCGATGGCCTATTATCCAGTCCAGGTAGAAAAATTCGCAAAGCACTATCATGAGTTGGTGGCAACCTATGGGGAAGAATTTGTAAAAGCTTCATGGACTCCTCTTGACCATGAAATTGCAAATGAGTTTTTAACTCATGCCCAAATCATTCAAGAAGAGCGCCATCAAGCCAACCTTAAAGGCATTCCTGTGAATCTTCAAAAACTTATGAAGTCATGGGGAGGTGTTACTGTTGCGTATCGTCGATCTCTTAACGAAGCACCAAGTTATACCCTTAATCATGAGGAAGTCGCCAAAGCTCTTGAAGAGGGAATCTCGATTCTAGATCATGCCACACCTATGGCTGTTGAAGTTGACACTCTCGGGCATGCCCAAGGGCTTAATGTTCATCGTCCTGAAGGGATAATAACATTACCGGCTCGGGGAATATTAATAGCCGCTGGCACAAAACCCAACATTAATCTAACCTATGATGATCCAAGCTCTCTGATTTTAAGTGATCACACTTTTCAAGCCGTTGATGACACAGGAGAGCCGGTTCACCCTGAAAGATTGGCCAAGCCAGAGAATCCCCAAGTACTGATGAATGTTCGAGCAGACCAAAAAGCGATCAGTTTTTTTGGAGATATGCACCCCTCTTACGCGGGCAATGTAGTCAAGGCTATGGGCAGTGCAAAACAGGGATATCCTGTAATCTCCCGTATGATGAAAAAAACTGCCCCCTCTTCCATTTCAGGATCCAGGCTGTTGACCGAACTTAATTCGTGTCTGAGGGCAACCGTACAGGCCGTTCATCGATTGACGCCCACCATCGTTGAAATCGTGGTGCACGCCCCCCTGGCTGCCCGCGCCTTTCGACCTGGTCAATTCTATCGCCTTCAAAATTTTGAGGCCCTGGCCCCCCAAATTAAGGGAACGCGTTTCGCTATGGAGGGGCTTGCCCTAACGGGCGCTTCTGTTGATCGGGAGCGGGGATTATTATCCTTGATTGTCTTGGAAATAGGGGGATCTTCTGATTTATGCGGATATCTCAAGCCCCAAGAGCCAATTCTTCTGATGGGACCAACGGGTAACCCCACAGAAATTCCAGAAGGCGAAACGGTCTTGCTTGTGGGAGGAGGACTCGGAAATGCTGTATTATTCTCCATTGGTCAAGCGATGCGAGAAAAGGGGTGCCGTGTTATTTATTTTGCTGGCTACAAGAAAATGATGGATCGCTATAAAGAATCCGAAATCGAAGCTGCTGCCGATGTCGTCATATGGTGTTGCGATGAAGCGCCAGGATTTGTGCCAAATCGCATTCAGGATCGCACCTTCGTTGGCAATATCATTGAAGCCATGGCAGCCTACGGAAAGGAAGAACTCGGGCCCTGCTCAATTGCTTTGTCTGATGTTGATCGTCTGATTGTCATTGGTTCCGATCGAATGATGGCGGCGGTCGCCATAGCTCGTTATGGCAGCTTGGCGTCTCTTTTGAATCCAGACCACATTGCAATTGGCAGCATCAATTCTCCCATGCAATGTATGATGAAAGAAATCTGTGCCATGTGTCTGCAGCGCCATATTGATCCTGTCACGGGAGAGGAGCGTATTGTCTATTCTTGTGCCAATCAGGATCAACTGCTGGATCAGGTGGACTTTCAATGCTTGTCGGACCGCCTCGGTCAAAATACCCTGTCGGAAAAACTCACACAGCATTGGTTACACCATTGTTTGAAAGCTGAACGTGAATAAATTTTAATTGTTATATACCCTCTTCCCCTGTGGCTTTATATCGCGTATTTTAGTAAAAATTGTGAGTAGTTAAAGGGGGAACATCATGAAAAAAAGAATTCTCAGCCAGGTGCTTCTCTGGATAACTTTGATCATTCTGCCAAGCCAAGCTGCCTTTGAAGGATTCGGCATCGGAGGGATAGTCGGACTTCAAAATTTAAGAGGAAGACACTTTTATACCGGCACAACAACGCCTGACAATGACCAAGTTCGGCGACTTGGCGCTCTTGCAGGCCTTTATGGTTTATATGCAAGGTATTATATTGAATTACCAGGAAAGTTTATCGTTGGCGCTGAAGCCTCTGTCATCATTCCAGGTGCCAACCCCCAAATTGACTTGATCTTAAACAATCGGGGTGGCGTGGAAGGAACGGCAAAAATTCAGCACACCCGAAGCATTAATTTTATGCTAACTGTCGGAATGATGCTTAACCCCAAAATTTTGGCTTACTTAAATGCGGGTATTGAGATGGCTCGATTCCAGTTTACTTATAATTTTCCGAATGTACCAGGTCTCCCAAGAACGCAAACTCTGGGCCACCTCTTTAAAGCCCCGAGCTTTGCCCTAGGGGCCGCCTATAAGATTTCAAATCACATCTTAGTTGGAATAGAAGCAGGAACATCATTATATAAACGATATAAGATTCACATGACCCCCCCGAGGGCCTATCACTACAAACCGGCGGAATATCGAGCGCTCTTTAAAGTAACCTATCAATTTTAAAATACAAAGATGAAGAGTGCTTAAAAGCCCCCTTCATCTTTTTACAAACGGTTTTACTCAATAAAATTGAGTGTAGCTTTAGCGACCGATTGTTACTTGTATTGTTTTTCCATGACCACAAAGTTCATAGGTCCACTTGCCATCAGATGGGGGCGCACCAGCTGGCTTTGCTGTAAATTGTGGATCGCTGATGATTGCTTGAAGAGCTGAATCATTCCAAGATGGAGCCTTCAATGCCCACTCTTGACCACCTAATTTTGTTCTACCTTGGTTATGCACAAGGCTTTTAATATCTTGTGGGTGAAAGTTAGCACCACTAACTTGGCCTTGTTGACCAGGATTTTGACCTTGTGGGTTCTTTTGGTTCCCACCAGACTTAGGATTTGAACCACCTTTTTTTGAATCATTTTGATAAGACATGTTTCTTACTCCCATAAATTTAAGCGCAACCATTTGCGCATTATTTTATTATAAAAGAAAGATGTTAATGTTAAGTTAAAGTTAAATGTAAATATTAAAATTAAAGCTCTATATTTAATGCATATTATGTTAAGTACTCATAAAGTTTTAAACAAAATTGTCCGTTTTCTTATTGCTCAGGCAACAAAATAGTTGAAAGTAAACGCCCAACATTTATCACTCTTATAGGTCTAATTGAATATGAGACTTGGTATTACGTAATCGCTATTCCATAAACCCGAATGAACAGCTTGTTTTGGGACAAAAGCAATTGGGACGGGTTTTTTAGAGGTTTTGAAGGGGTTTATATTTACGATTAAGGCATAGATACTGTCTCCAGAGATTTACTGTCCCAAAACCACCTGTTTTGGGGAGGGATACACCCATTCTAAAATCGGACAACTAGCGAAGTAGTTAACTCGGATATATTGCGTACTCACGACACTATGTATAGATATTCCTTGAAAAGTATGTACTTAATTATTATATGTATAACATCAAATAAAATTTGTATTATTTCAAAACATCAACAGGATTGTATTTTATGAAAAACTTTAAACTGTACGGCCTTCTCATTGCCGCGTGTTTGTCGACACTGACCGTCGCCATGGATGCTCCGGCTAACAGCGAAAATGCTGCGCCAACTCTCCCAGTAACTACAATAACAACACGCGATTTAAGAGACGAAAATGTCCTTGAAACAACAGTAACCATGTTAGCCCTTAAGAAATGCCGAAGTCCAATAATTAGTTCTAATGGTCGAAATGCTTTACTGATGGTTGCCCAATACATGAAGCCCTTCAAGGTGAAAATTCAAAAAGAAGCTACCGACAGGGATCTTTTGACAACAATTAACAGTATGAGTGAAGATAATCTCTCAAGGGTCTCGAAGTTGGATCTGAGCTGGTGTAAGAAGATCACTCCTGATACCCTCATTACTGTTGCGACGAGATGTCCAAACCTAACATCGCTGAATCTAGCCTGTTGCCCTCAGCTCACTCCAAAAGCTCTTATCGCTGTTGCGACGACATGTTCAAACCTAACATCGCTGAATCTATCCGATTGCCCTCTGCTTACTCCAGAAGCTCTCATCGCTGTTGCGACGACATGTCCAAACCTAACATCGCTGGATCTATCCGATTGCCCTCTGCTTACTCCAGAAGCTCTCATCGCTGTTGCGAAGATACGACCTAACCTAAGATCGCTGAATCTGACCGGTTGGACCCAAATCTCTGCGAGGGACCTCATGACTGTTGGTGAGAACTGTCCAAACCTAACATCGCTGAATCTGAGCTTTTGCAAACACTTCACTCCTAAAGACTTTGTCGCTATTGCGACGAAATTTTCAAACCTAACATCGCTGTATTTAGACTGTTGCTACCAGATCACTCCCAAAGCTATCATCGCTGTTGCAGAGAACTGTCCAAACCTAACATCGCTGAGGTTGACAAATTGCAACCAAATCACTCCTGAAGCCATCATTGCTGTTTCAACGAATTGTCCAAACCTAAGATCGCTGAAGCTGTTCGGTTGCACTCTTATCACTCCCCAAGCTCTCATCGATGCTACTGATAATTGTCCAAACCTAACATCGCTGGAGCTGGGAAATTGTTCCCTGGTCACTTCTGATTGGATGGAAGTATTAATGACCCTGAGACCAACTTTAAAAATAACTATAAGTAAAATTTAAAATTACTTCGCGTCCAATTATAGCCCCTAGGAGTATCTTTGGGGCTATTTTTATAGGACCCTGAAACCATCCCATTATCATGTATTTTTGGGCTTTTAGGGCTGATTTCCGATCAATTTGCGAGGAACGAAAAAGGGGGTTGTTACCCCTTATCCTGCCATCCACAAAAACACCGGGTTTTGGTTAGGGTGAAAATAGTAACACTTAATTGAGGATTACATTTCACCCTCAATTACTTTCTGCTTTGTATTCGGAGAGGTAAGGCTCGATTGATTGAGTTGACTCAACGCTAGGTAATCGTTTAAAAATAACCAAGCATTTAATATGCTCTTTCTTAATGGTTTGACGCAATTCACATATATATACCAATGCTAAAGTAAGGAGCACAAATATGAAAGGATTCAATCATCGTTCTGGTGATTATCTAGATATAGATGATGCAAAAATATATTACGAAGTCATTGGCAACCAATCAGCTCCTGCCTTGCTTTTTCTTCATGGTGCACTTGGCAACATTGCTGATTTTAACGGCCTCATTTCAGGACTCAAAGAGGATTTTAAGATCATAGGAATTGACAATCGTGGACATGGCAAATCAAGTCTTGGTTCCCAAGAATTATCTTATGAGCTGCTCCAAAAGGAAGTAGAAATAATTTTAAAATATTTAAGCATCGACTCTCTTAGTATTCTGGGATTTAGTAATGGCGGTACAGTTGCCTACAGGCTTGCTGCATTATCCAACTTTAAGATTAACAAGCTCATAACCATTGGTTCTCCTTGGAGCACTAAACATGTAGAACATCTAATGGACACTTATTCCCAACTAACAAGCTGTATTTGGAAAGAGCAATGCCCTTCAGACTATGATTCTTATGAGAAATTGAACCCCTCACCAGACTTTGATCGTCTATTCAAAGAGGTTATAAAACTGGCCCTTGATCGAAGTGAAAAAGGCCGCCCCAATGACCGTGTTAAAGCTATTTCATGTTCTTTATTGGCCGCAAGAGGGGAAAATGACCCAATTGTTTCAAGATCAGATATTGTTGAGCTATCAGAACTTGTAAGAAAGACGCAACGGTTCCACATCCCGTCGGCAGGACATGAAGATGTCCTAAGTCAGCCAACGGAATTTTTAGAGACATTGAATGGTTTTCTGGCGCACTAAGGCATCTTTCGCTCAAACTTCGCCCACCCTCTTCATCAAACTGCGAAACTTAAAGCAGGAGGATTCATCAATATGTATGGATCTAAATCTGTCACTGGTCCATTCCAAAATCAGTGAGTTTTGGGATGGATACGTCCATTCTAAAGTCAGACAAATAAAGAATTAATAAACCCAAATATCAGGTATTTACGAGATTACATACTCATAATCCTTGAAATATATAAAATTGATATATATAAGTATAACATCAAACAAAACAGATACAGACCTCTGCACAATCCAAATATGGATCCTAGATGTTTCTAATGCTCCCCATTCCCTAAATAGTAGGGAAGAGTCTAGCTGACAATGAGATAGCTCAACCTCAAAGCGAGTAAATGGAAGAAAAGGTGATCCCTATGATCAAAGGAATAACAGATAAGCCTGAAAATTACGAGACACAGATAAAAAATTAACATACGGAGTATAAAACTATGAAAACATCACTGATAACAAAAACAATAATTGCCATACTGCTTACCACACCCTGCTTGCCTGGATATTCTTTTGATTCAGATGAGGATTATGAGGAAAGTATCTCAGTTTCTCCTGATCATCAGGAACGAGTGACCGACCCGAATCCGAGGGCGGGGAAGAAACAAAGATTAGAGCGAGCATCTGATAAAAAGGCACAAGTGACCGCCCCTATTACGCTTAACGATAATCCAGAAACGACTGCGGTGAAGAAGCGAAAAATTGAAGTAGCTTCCGAAATTCAACTCCAGCCTGTGGAGGTAAACTCTGCCCCTGTTCCCTATCTAGGCGCTACGGAGAAATCTGTTGCATTGCTGAAGCTTTTCCCTTCGGACCTCTTGCTAAAGATTTTTGATAATTTAAGCCTCTGGGACTTTTATCGAGGAGTGTCAGGGGCGTGTAAGGATTGGTATTTGGCTACTTTGAAATTTAACCTCGACAATCAGGGGCTTGAACGCCTTTTGAATTTAGAGAGCGCTATTACTGAGCAGTTGGTACAACACCTCCTTCGGGATCGAAATTGCTTTACCAAGCTTCGGGGTTTCTTTTTCAGCTATTTTGACAGACCAGCATCCGAAAGAATGTACAAACGCGATAACTCCACACTCGGTGATCATGGCGAAGTGACGGATAAAAAAAGGAAATTTGGAGGACGCATGCAAAGGCCTGGAAGCTATGTCAACTTTTTGCTGACCCAGGCTGTGACCAATTTAGAATAAAGATGTATGGAACAGCTAAAGTAGTAGGCTTTTTGCCTTATGATCTCATTAGCACAGAAGCTGAACAAAAGATAAAGCGGGTTTACTACCCCCTTACGTTAGGTGTTTTGGGAGCCTCACGTGATCTTACAACTCTTTTGCACTTTGCCAGTTTGGTGAATAGCTATTGCGACATTCTAGCGGAGAGAATGAAAAATATAGAACTTTTGGATGAGGAAGAAGATGTCCAGAGAGATAGGGTTTCCGATCAATTGAAAATGGCCCGACATATGACTGGGAAGCTGAGAAGTAAAGCAAAAGCAGGAGATTTTCGTGGAGCCGCTATCGCAATTCGGAATGCTGCTGGTCTTAAAAATAATAGGCAAGAAAAATGCGATCTTCTCATAGAGGCAGCCGAAGCTTACAAGGAGGGTTATCGTCTGAAACACTTAAGTGGGGAGTTAAGGCCAGCACAATCACAACAGGCACGAGAAATTGCCGAAGTACTCCTTGAAGCCTCAAATAATGCTCCTAAACAAGAAAAGGGACCCCTTCTTACTGAAGCCAAAAAATACGCAGAGTTCATGAATCATGGGGCAACAAAAGATAGAAAAGAAAATAAGAGTCTTACAGCTGAAATTGAGAAGGAATTGCGGAAATGTCAACCTGCCCATGGCCTTAATAATCTTGGCCGTAATGATGATGAAGAGCAGGGCGCTACTTCTCAAGACCATATAGAAGCGGCAAATCGTGATCTACAAGATATTACTAAAGTAAAGAACGTGGACACTAAGTTCACACGCTATATGAGCGCAGGGGAGAGCCTTAAAAAAGCCTGCGAACAGGATCGTCAACCCTCTGTAAAGGTTCTCGAGCAGGCAGCGGAGGCTTTTATGTGCGCCTACGGGACTTACAAATTAGATAATGCACACCGGGCTATGAAATGTCAGGCTATTACGAGGGCTGCGGAAGTCTATCGACTGATATTGACCCACACGAAAAACCCTACGCCTAGTGATTATAAAAAAGCAATGGAAGCCTTCTTCACAGCGGGTCAGTTAGCTGCAAATGCTGAAGCATCTGTTGCCCTCTATCTACAGGTTGTAAACTGTTTTGATGGGATACCTGATTTAAGCAAGAATCATCAAGCTTTTAAGAAGCATCAAGATTTTGAGTCAATCTGTTTAACAGCGGCTAAGTCAAAATTATTGATCTCACAAAAATCAGAGAATCAAGAAGTTGGCAGAAGAAATTTAGGTCAAGCTGTGGAATTGATTCAAAGTATCCAGGATATTGAGGCCAAATGGCTAACGCTAGAAGATCTCGAATTGGCTATTAATACCTGTTGTGAGTTTGCAAACACACCAGTAAGAGTAGAGGGAGAGGCCCGACTGCGACTCTTCAAGACAGCAGCTTCTTTTGGTTCTGTGCACTATGCTAGGACTAACGCTCCATATTACGAGAGGTTCAACGAAGCCAAAAAGGGTCTTCTTTATAAAACCTTGCTTACTGCTCATCATGAAATAATTGAATTATCTCAGGACGATGAGGAGAGAAAAACTTCTCGCAGCAGGGTATGTCCAATCCTGAAACAAATAGGTTATTCAAAAGATAAGAAAATCTTGGCTTATGAAGACTATAGACGTGCTGCAAACCTCTTCACCGCAGATGACATAAGGTCTCCGGATAAAGACATTCAGTTGGCAATGTTAGAAGTGCACGAATCTCTATGCCTTCTGTTTCCTGAGCAAGCAACTGTAATCGACTATCTAAGATCTGGGACTTTGAGTTTTCTTATTGCATCAAAAAGTACGTATGAGATGGTACAGATCAGTTTCTCTCAAAAAGCTATCCCTCACCTTAAAAAAGCCATTGAGCTTATTGAGAGATTGGGTGGGGAAGAAGAGAATCAAGAGGTATCACGTAACACTCTAACAACAGCTTACAATTTTTTTTTCAAAGTTCATATACTTAAGGGACGTGGACCAGTTAATGCCCCCGCAAGCCTTGAATATTTTTTAAAAGCACAAGAACACTACAAAACACTGAAAGCTATAAAGGGCAATAACATTGAGCAAGATATTAGGGAAACCTTCGAGGTGGATTTGCCCAAACTTATCGATGCTTTTAAGAAGACGCCCCAATAAAGGGCCCATGCAAAAAAACTGGACTTGGGGGCCACATCACTGATTGTGGCCCTTAACTTAAGGTTTTCCCACACCGCACAGGGGATGGACTTTGATGGTTATAATGATGTTGAGCAGCTTGTGGATATTAATATGCTTGTCTCGCTCCTCTGATGATGACGCAGACAAAAGGGGCTTTTACCCCATTCTTTTGATGTTCCAAAATCACCTGATCGTGGGATTTAAGGTTTGGTCTGGATAATTATAAAGCTGATCAAGAGTTGAAAAATAAACTATTGGAGATCTTTACGACCTTGTTTTATTAGGTTAATTGTTGAATTGACTTGCATCTGCAAAATAATGCTCCTATAAACATATCCATAGAACTGGCCTGTCATCGCCAGTATCAATCTTCAAATTGTTATATTTAGAGTTCAAGATATGAAATATACGCCTCTTTTTCTTAGCTTATTTTTTATTGCGGCGCCGCTTCTGGCAAATGAAGGGGAAAAGCGGGAGAGAGACCCCGAATCTATGCTCCCACACTCTATGGCGGTAAAAAGACCCAATACCATGAATATGGATAGCGCCGAAGAGGAAACAACGATTCATGGTGCTCAAGAGGAGCCCAACTCCGAAGGAAAGAGACCTCCCTCAGACGAGGTGGAAAACCCGGCGCCCCAGAAAAAACAAGCCCTCTCATCAAATAACGATTTGAAAAAAAATGAGGTAGTATTGAGCGATGAAGAAATATTAGGATTGGTGAAAGACTGTTCTGAGTTATTGGATCTGCCCCTACAACTCAAAATATTTATTAGAGCTCAAAATATAGACACACTCATAGAGGTGTCAAAGAAACATCCGCAAGACCATTCACTTAGCTACGTCATTGGACTGTGTTACGAATATGCCATCGGATGTGAGGATACACCCGAGAACAAAAATAAAGCTGGCCCATGGTATCATAAAGCCGGTGTGGGCGGAAAGACAGAAGCATTGTGCCATCTTGGGCGAATTTTACAATATGCAATCGGTTATGCTGATACGGTCGAGAACAAGGAGAAGGCAGTTTTATGCTATCAAGTGGCCGCTAAGCGTGAAAACCTATGGGCAATGAATCAACTTGGGTTTTGTTATGAAAATTCAGTCGGTTGTAAGGATACACTCCAGAACAAGCAAAGAGCTATTACTTGTTATCGAAAGGCCGCAGAGGGCGGATACATAGAAGCGATGATGAACCTTGGGAATGCCTTGCGGGAAGGAATCCACCGCGATAGTGATGAGATTTCGGTGCAGGACAAGAATGAAGCTCTTCAATGGTACCTCAAGGCTGCAAATCTAGAGCACCTCCCCGCGATGAACAAGGTTGGGGATTGGTATTATAAATATTGGATGGAGAGGTATTATGAGGAACCTCAGGAGGAGCTAATGCAAAACATTATTCTCTGGTATCGAAAGGGTGCTATGGGTGAAGATGCAAAAGCGATGTTTAATCTTGCGTATTGTTTGAAGAGAGGAATCGGGTGTGAGGGTACGTACGAGGACGAGCAAGAAGCGGTTCTCTGGTATCGAATGGCCGCCGAGAGCGGAGACGTAGATGCGGCAAGAAACCTTGCAAATTGTTTGAAAAAGGGAGTTGGCTGTGAGGATACGCCGGCGAACAAGCAAGAAGCTGTTGGATGGTATATATGGTATGCAATTGCGAATGAGTTTGAATGTTTCGTTCGGGGGGATTCGCCACTGACAAGAATCTGTGAAATTTTCGGAAATATAAGCAAACAAGAAACCAAGCCGGTTCATCAGATTGACCCTAAAGAAGAATATATGGGAGCAGGAAAAGGTTTGAATCTTTTGGGGCAAATGGTTCATTTTTCAGCACTTATCTGTCACGAGTATGAACCTAAACTCAACCACGAATCATCCCTCAGTCCTGATGTGGCTGAATACCCGAATGAGGCTAAATCCAAGATTGAGGCTAAATCCAAGATGTGGGATTCAGAGAATATGATCTTCACTCGCTTACAGGCCTTGCTGAATTCAATACATGACAACACCAAATGTTTTATTCCGACAAGTCCAGAGGTATTAACTTTGGTAAAGCAGGGTTCATGGATTCCAGATGTTCCCTATCCGCTGGCTATGGAAGCTTCCGCCGAGAATCTAGAAAGTTTGGAAACAATTTTTCCGATCAGGTTCTACCATATCAATGGACAGGATTATCTGACCGTTGGGGATCCCAATGTAAAAATATGTAATGAATTTTTGATTCTACTCCATAATTTGTGTGGCCAAGATCAAGATATGAATCCAGTGTGTTCTGGGGAAACCTTGCAGAACCTACGTAAAACTCAAAATATCCAATTTGAGCTAGGTCTTAACCAAAGGATGAGACAGGAATCATTTCCAGGAGTAACCCAAGAAGATCTTAGGAAAGATGAGGCGATGTTGCAGTTTAAACAAGTCCATGGTTTGTCTGCCCAGGATCAAGATATGGATCAATTGTATTTTGGAGAAACTTTGCAGAGCATACGTAAAACTCAAGAGATCCAGTATGAACTTGGTCTCAACAAAAAGATGAAAGAGGAATCATTTCCAGGAGTAACCCAAGAAGATCTTAAGAAAGCTGAGGCGATGTTGCAGTTTAAACAAGTGGTTCTTGAACGTGAATGCCCGCACGTCCGAGTCTTAAGGGATTATGATGACAACCCAACTGAATACCGCTATTTCGAGGCGGCAGCAGTACTCAAGGATATGCTTTATGGGTATATAAAAGACTCACGGCCCTACAAGTACTGGGCCGCTATCGAATGTGAGGAGCTGGGGCCGTTCCAAAATTACGCACGGCCATAAATGAGGTTTCTTCTATCCGCCCTCACTCATTTTTTTCTTAATTTCCCCAATCGCTTTGGCGGGATTCAATCCCTTTGGGCAGGTTTTGGTGCAGTTCATAATGGTGTGACACCGATAGAGTTTAAAAGGATCTTCCAAGTCCTTCAGACGCTCTTTCGTATTCTCATCTCGACTATCGATAATCCACCGATAAGATTGAAGCAAGGTCGCTGGGCCTAAAAACTTATCCCCATTCCACCAATAACTGGGGCACGCGGTTGTGCAACAAAAGCACAACACACATTCCCACAATCCATCCAACTTCGCGCGATCTTCTTCACTTTGCAGACGCTCCCGATCAGAAACGGGAGACTCTGCCTGCAACCAAGGCTTTGAAGCTGCATATTGCGCATAAGCTTGAGTAAGATCAGGGATCAAATCTTTCACAACAGGCATATGGGGCAAGGGCGTAATACGCACAGTTCCTTTAATCTCTGAAATGGGTTTAATACAAGCCAGCGTGTTGGTGCCGTCAATATTCATCGAGCAACTTCCGCAAATACCTTCCCGACAAGACCGCCGAAAGGCAAGGGTGCTATCCTTCTCATCCTTAATTTTTATGAGCGCATCCAGCACCATCGACCCACAGGTGGCCATATCAATCTCAAATAGATCGTAGGTTGGGTTGTCAGGCGTATCCGGGTTCCAGCGATAGATTTGAAACGTCTTCACGGTTGTTGCTGTGGGATCGGCTTTATAGACTTTACCGGGTTTGATCCGGGAGTTTTCGGGCAAACGAAGCTGAACCATGACTTTGCCTTTCTTAATAAATACGTTTTGCGGGAGGAATGGAGTCGACCTCATCGGTCAACGTCTGCAAGTGAACGGGACGATCCCCCAACTTTGCACCCTTTTCTTCAAGCCAAACCAATGTATGCTTCAACCACTTTTTATCATCCCGATCCGGATAATCCTCACGGGCATGAGCACCCCGACTCTCTTCACGGTTGAGGGCGGATGCTAATGTTACGGTTGATTGCTGCAAGAGATTTTCAAGCTCCAAAGCTTCCAGCAAATCCGTGTTCCAAATCATGGACCGGTCATTCACTTGAACATCCTGAAAGGAGTCCACAATTTGCGACATCTTTTTCTGTCCTTCGCGCAACAGAGCATCATTTCGATACACCCCACAATGGGCTTGCATCGTGCGTTGCATGTTGAGGCGAATCTCGCTCACTTTGTAATTTCCCTTTGCACACCGAAGGTGATCCAACCGCGCAATCGCTTGCTCACCATCGCTCTTCTTTAAGGGATGATGAGGCGTACTGGGTTTGATGAGTTCGGCCGCTCGAAGGGCAGCGGCACGACCAAAGACGATGATGTCCAGCAAGGAGTTTGTCCCCAAACGGTTGGCCCCATGAACAGAAACGCATGCCCCTTCCCCAATCGCCATCAAGCCGGGGACAACTTTTTCTTTAGAAGAAGAAATCACTTCCCCATGAATATTTGTGGGAACACCACCCATGTTATAATGCACGGTCGGCAAAACAGGGATTGGGGCTTTTGTGACATCCACGCCGGCAAAAATTTTCGCTGTTTCAGAGATCCCTGGCAGACGTTCATGCAAGACTTCTGGATCCAAGTGTTCCAAGTGTAAATAGACATGATCCTTGTGTTCCCCAACACCTCTTCCCGCTAATATTTCCATGGTGCAGGCCCGACTTGCCACATCCCGAGAGGCAAGATCTTTCGCGTGCGGCGCATACCGTTCCATGAACCGTTCCCCCTCGCTGTTGGTCAAATATCCCCCTTCTCCGCGAGCCCCTTCTGAAATAAGACACCCTGCCCCATAAATACCCGTCGGGTGAAACTGAATGAACTCCATATCCTGTAACGGTAGGCCTGCCCGCAACGCCATTGCATTGCCATCCCCTGTGCATATATGCGCAGCCGTACAGGAGAAATAGGTACGTCCATAACCGCCTGTGGCCAAAACAACCTGATGCGCTTGGAATCGATGGAGGGACCCATCATCCAAACACCAAGCAACAACGCCACAACACGCGCCCTTTTGATCCATCATCAAATCGAGAACGATAAACTCAACAAAGAATTCCGCTTGATGCTTTAAGGACTGTTGGTAAAGAGTGTGCAATATGGCATGGCCGGTACGGTCGGCTGCCGCACAGGCGCGCTTGGCCATAGATTTGCCTTGTTCAATAGTATGCCCTCCAAAGGGCCGTTGGTAGATTTTACCCTCAGATGTTCTTGAAAAAGGAACCCCATAATGCTCCAGCTCAACGACCGCAGGAATCGCATGTTTGCACATATACTCAATGGCATCTTGGTCTCCGAGCCAGTCAGAGCCTTTGATGGTATCATAAAAGTGATAACGCCAGTCATCCCCATCGCCCATATTATTTAAAGCGGCACTCACACCGCCTTGGGCCGCAACCGTATGACTACGTGTGGGGAATACCTTGGTCAAACAAGCGGTCTTTAAGCCTGCTGCTGCCATGCCGAGCGTCGCGCGCAAACCCGCTCCACCTGCACCGACGACGACGACATCGTAATGATGATCCACAAAGGGATATTGTGATTTCATGAAAGGTGTCCTATCCGTTGCCAATAATTGCGATGCGAATGATAAAAAACCAAGACAAAAGAACCAGGGCGTAACTAAACGCTTTTACACCCAGGATGAGGGTCTTCTGCCAAAAAGGATTGGGAATATAGTCTTCAATGACGACCTGCAAACCTAATGCCCCATGATAAAAAACCATCCCGACAAAGAGGCTTAAAGCAGCCCCAATCCAAGGGCTCGAAGCCCAAGCCAAAACTACAGGATAAGCCGACTGGGTATGACGCATGATCTCCATGAGAAACCATATACTCAAAAAGATGAGCACCACGGCAGAAACGCGCTGGCCTTTCCAATGGGCTACGCCGTTGTGAGAAGAACCTCCAGATGCTTGAAGTTTTGTCATGAGGGAGTCACCATCCACCAGAAAGTTAAGAGCGTTAGGCAAGTAGAAAATCCAACGACGATCCAACCGGTGCGATAGACGGTTGGAAGCTCAAAACCCACCCCCATGTCCCAAAACAAGTGGCGGATACCGTTAGCCAGGTGAAAATAGAAGCAAAAAGCCCATCCTAACATCAGGGTCACCCCAAGGGGGGATGCGAACCACAGTGAAGCGTTGAGGTATGTCTCTTGGCCCATCGCAATCGATCCTAACCATATAACCAACGGAAGGGTGCCTGCACTTAAAGCCATGCCCGTAAAGCGGTGAAGAATGGAGAGAACAGTGGTGAGTTGGGGGCGATAGACTTGGAGATGCGGCGACAATGGCCGAGGTTGTATCGAAGAGGGAGGGACAACGGGCATCGTTAAAATTTACCTAAAAGTTGAAGATCTTGCTCTTAGCGTAAGGTGCCACAAGGCCCCTGTCAAGATTCGTGGGGATAATACATTGTGCGACATACACATCACGTAAAATTCACGTTTCAAGCTTGAATTTGACATGAGTTCCTGTCATTAAAGGGCATAAACCACCTGACGGGAATAAGAATATGTCCAAAAAAGAAACAACCCCCCAAGAAGTCGAGGCTACCTATCTTCGACTTGCAAAAATCTACTGGTCACAATTTTGGCGCTCAATCTTATGGATCTCCCCTGTCTTTGTGATTATATTCGCCTACGGTGTCTATAAGGAGGTTGAAGCAGATCGTTTTGAAAAAAAGTGGACTGGCTTTTTTGAATTTTCTCCCAGCATAAACTATGCCCTCAAGCTCTTTTTCATATATTTATTGAACTGCTTGCTATTTCGACTGATCATCGGATTAAAGTACTCGGATTTTTCTTTTTCGTTTGTTCCCCCTATGGACAAGAAAACCCCAGGATTCTGGCCAGCGCTCTTTTATGTCAGTTGGGCATATTTTTGGAGATCAGGTTTTTATATGATCGGACGTGATTTAGCCTACATGACATTCCCTCACTTCTTTGAGATATCATCAGTCAGTTTCAATAGGTTAATAATAGAAGTGGTTATTTATATCTACTTGCTTCGTTTTGTTGTGAATAAACAATACGGCAATGTTCGCTTAAGCTTGTTGAAGCACGACAAAGAAGTCACCCCTTAAACAAGGCGCTCCAACTGTCTCATGGCGTAAGAGAGCATCCCCAAATCCGCATGCCCGGCGCTTTTCAGATTTGCCAAAATGGGACGGATGTGATGGATATTATCTTTGTGTTTGTTCATCCAAGCGTCAACATCACAATCTTTCTCTTCACTCATGACACGATTCGTGAGTTTCACTTGAATTTGGGCCAAGTCATCAATCAAAATACTTCGAGCGCTGCGTTGCCATTCTGATTCAGTATGAATTTGAGCTGCTTGAAGGGAGAGCCAATCCAACCCAATTTTTGACCGCAATGAAAAATAGGTATTGGCCACCACAAGAGCGTTGTGTTGTTTTTTGCTTAAATACATGATATCGACAAGAGCCGGTAAAAAGGGAATCATAGAGAAATTTATTGCCGTAGCTGGAGGGATTCCCACTTGAAGAAACCCTTGATTTCGCGCATTAAAGATGTTTTCTTGATCCCCATGAAGCTTGCCAGGCAATTGCGTCAAGAGAGAATGAAGGCTTGAAAAGTCTGAAGGTTTTACTTCCTCATGGCGTAAGAACCATAAGACTATTTGCTCCAATGACTCCTTAATATCTATCAGGACTTGGGTTTGGACATCCACCACCATAAGAGCATCAAGTCGATCAATTTCAAACCATAAATCTTTAAGTTCTAAAACCTGACTGGCCATAAAAAACGCACTTACAACCTCAACATCACTTACCCCACACGTTTGGGAGATATTATAGATAAAGGTTGGCCCCACACGATTGATCACTTCATTTGCAAGAACAGTCGCAGTAATTTCTCGACGTAGAGGATGAGTTGCCATCGCTTTTACAAATTGCTCTTGAATGATTTTCGGAAAATACCCATTAAACCACGCACGCGCGCTAACAGCATCCGGCAAAGTTGAGTTGAGAATTTTTTCATACAAGGTATTTTTGGAATACGCCAACAGGACGGATAGTTCTGGCCGCGTCAATCCTTGATTGCGAGCGCGCCTTTGGTCTATGGCTTCATCGTCGGGCAAAGCCTCAAGATATCGATCAAGGCCAACTTCCGATTCAAAGGCGCGCATCAACGATTGATATGTATTCAGGTCCGATGACTTTGTTGCTTCCAAAACCGTCAATATTTGATTTTGGCGATAATTATCCATTAAGACCAATTGAGCAACATCGGATGTCATCTCTTTTAAAAGGTTGTTACGGTCCTTCTGGGAAAGGGATTTACCGACTGTACTAAAAAGAATTTTCAAATTAACTTCGTGGTCGGAGCAGTCAACACCCCCAGAATTATCAATGGCATCTGTATTGATATGTCCTCCTTTTAAGGAATATTCAACGCGGGCCCTTTGCGTCACCGCAAGATTAGCCCCTTCAGCAATGATCCTTGCATGAACAGATTTTGCATCAACCCTTATGTCATTATTCGTCCTGTCTCCCACATCTGAATGCGTTTCTGTGCTTGCTTTAATAAAGGTTCCAATGCCCCCGAAATAAAGGAGATCCACCGGCAAACACAACAGACTTTTTACAAGGTCATCCGGTGTAATTTCTGGGTGAGATATGTTAAATGCTTTGCGACACTGCGCGCTTAATTTTATGGACTTTGCCTTTCGGTCATAAACGCCGCCACCTGCGGAAATAAGAGCCGGATTATAGTCTTTCCAGGTTGATCGAGGCATTTGAAATAAGCGTTTTCTTTCTTTAAAACTTATGTCCATATCAGGGTCCGGATCCAAAAATATATGTCGATGATCAAATGCTGCCACAAGTCGAATTTTTTCCGATTGCAGCATGCCATTTCCAAAAACATCCCCACTCATATCGCCGACACCGACAACGGTGAAAGGTGTGCTTTGACAATCCTGTTTGATCTCTCGAAAATGATGCTTAACAGATTCCCACGCGCCTCGAGCCGTAATCGCCATTTTCTTATGGTCATATCCGGTAGAACCTCCAGACGCAAAGGCATCGTCCAACCAGAAATTATAATCTTGTGAAAGAGCATTGGCGATATCAGAAAACTCAGCTGTGCCTTTGTCAGCGGCAACTACAAGGTATGTGTCATCTTCATCTAAACACCTAACTTGGGGGGGGTGAACAACATTCCCTTTAACCAAATTATCCGTAATATCCAACATGCCACAGATCATCATTTGATAACAATTTACCACCTCAATCATCAGGTCACTTTGATTGGTATATTTGTCCTGATGTTTTACAACAAATCCCCCTTTTGAACCCAAAGGAACGATCACAGCATTCTTGACTGTTTGCGCTTTCATCAATCCTAAAATTTCTGTCCTAAAATCTTCGGGGCGATCTGACCATCGGATCCCCCCTCGGGATACTTTTGCCCCCCTTAAGTGGATCGCCTCTACTCTTGAAGAATACACAAATATTTCATACAAAGGCAGGGGATGAGGCAAATCTTCTAATTTACGACAATCAAATTTGAAGGAGAGATAGGGTTTTAAGTCAGTGGCCGATAACCCTTCCGTCTCCTTAACCTGGAAATAATTCGTCCGTACGGTCGCAAGTATTGCATTAAGAACACGTCGCAAAATGCGGTCATGATCCAAACGATCTATCTTTTCCAAGAGAAGTTGGATATCTACAACAAGAATGGCTTCTTCTCGCACGTTGGCCTTTGAAGACTTCAAAGAAAACCGTAATTCAAACAAATCGACGAAATAGCGGGTGATTTCGGGATAATTGCTCAAGGTTTCTTCTAAATATCCAATAGAATACGGCACTTGAACTTGCCTTAAAAATTTCAGGTACGCTCTCATCAAGGTAACCTGGCTTACATTTAAACCAGCCTTCAGAATGAGTTGATACATAACATCGTTTTCAACAGTACCATCCCAAATGTGAAGAAAAGCAGACCTCAAGTTTTCATGGTTCGCTTTCCAATTTTCAACCCCGTGTGAGTCAATCTCAAAGACATGAATAAACACCTGTGTGCCATATTTTTCTATGGAATATGAAGTTTCCCCAATGACCAGGAGCCCCAAATTTTGTAAGATAGGCAATAGGGTCGACAAGGAAAGAGGATGGTGCGCATGAAAGATTTTTACCCTTAAGGTTCTGGTATCCTTATCCTTATAAAGGTAAAGATCAATGGGCTTTGCCTCCCCAGTTTTTTCAATATAACTAATATCTATCAAGGCTTCCTCAGGCTTGAACAGATCAACATAAGCAGGTGGAAATGCCTTTTGATACCGTGCAAGAAGGGTTGAGGCATCTTCTTCATCATAATGACGATTAATAAGCCGTTCTAGATAATCCTCCCAACTAAGAGCAGCCTCCAAGAGGTCCTTCTTTATATCCGCTTGATTATAGTCAACTAAGCAGGGTTCAGAATAGCTAATAACAAAGATAAGCCTCGCATAATCCAATTCACCAAGAAGAATATTTTCTGAACTCATCTTCCCCTTCAGGTGGTATTCTAAGAGCTTAACAAAGCGGTCTTTTAAAGACACACTATACTTTTCACGAGGTAAGAAAACCATCGCTGTGATGTAACGGCCATATGTATCTGGGCGAATCGAGAGTGTTAAGGAATGCTGGTCATTCATATTCAACACATTTTGGCTGGCCTCAAAAATTTGATCCTCATCGAGGTAGAAGAGTTCATCACGCGGAATACTATTGATAATACTGATGAGCGTTTTGCCATCGTGCCATTGTGGTGCCAAACCAAATTGATTAAAGACATTGCGGACCTTACGGCCAACTATGGGAGTGTTAAAGGCGGAGCCTGTAAAGGTTGCGTTTGTAAAAATACCAATAATTTGGAAGAGACCTTGGGGATTTCCATCATGATCCCAATCGATAACTTCAATGGAATCGATCCGTGAGGATCGATGGACGGTTGAGCGTGCACTCGTCTTGGTAATTGATAACGGTGGAAGGCGCAACTGTACGGATTTGTTGCTATCTCTCGTAAGGCGCGTTCTGCAAAAGATAGGCAGTAAATCGTCATTATTTCGAAAAGCCTCATCACGAAACAAACCTAAATGAAGATCATCTGAATTGGCCTCAACGCACAATATTGGCGCGTTTTCTTGAGGGTCCCTTTTTGTAGATACTGAGAAATATCGAACACCTAAAAAAACAAAATGGCCACCCTCTAACCAGATGAGAAGTTCCTTTAAATCTTGACGCTCAGCCGGTGTCGGCAATTTTTGAGCAAGGGGTAAACCATCCATATCGTTTTGTACAATTTTAAGTTGGTTCCTCATTAAAGGCCAATCCAACACCACATTACGAACTTGTGTTATGAGATTGTTGATTTCCTTTTGTAAGGCTTCGATTTGCTTCTTCTTCATATCCGATTTTATTTGGATAAAAGCAATGGATTCGGGTTGGTGGGTCGCGTCTATATCCTTTAGGAGCGGGGTTGGATTTTGAGTATCAAAATAATCAGGCATGAGGTCAAAACTTGACTGCTGACTTCCCGCAGCAAGACCCATTTGAGGGTTGGTATCCTTTAAATCCACAAGAGAAACAAGCTCACCTTCCTGTGTTCGTTGCACACCAAGGACTGGATGCACCATGAGTTCAATTTTGAATCCATTTTTCTCAAGAAATGTTGTGATACTGTCGACCAAAAAAGGCTGATCTATGTTCACCATAAATATGCCTAATCGAGGCAATCTGTGGTGACTCAGTCTATATTCATCAATTTTGACAAGAGATTCTTGAGGAAGACGGATTATAAAGAGCTTCCAAGCCTCATGGACGATAGAGATCAATTCAGAAACAAGCATTTTTTGAAGAAATTCAATGGGTACGCGCTTAAAGAAGTGAAATGCGAATATTTCTAAATTCTTGTCATCACGAGGGGTTTTGCCCTTAATTTCCCGACAAATGGCTGCTATTAAGTTCGGTTTTGTATCAAACACCGTCATATACCCCAAGCCTTCGTGTCTAAAATACGCTAAAAAAGCCGTCTCTATCTTAATTTTACAGGAAAGAGAGTTAAGATTGAGTAACGAAGCGCCATAACTTGTCTCGACCCTCGCGAATGCCGATGCGGGGGGTGCTTATAAATCTAGGTTTTAGGCCAACATCACTGATGTAACAGTGATCAGAGGTCACTAGGTCTAGGGCATTGTGATCTTTTGTGATCTTCAAATGGCGGCACAGCTTCCCAGGACCGTTGAGATCAAGGGAATCGATTTTAAGGCCCCGAATCAAAACCGCTGCTGCGATACCATCCGGTTCCGTTACAATATTTAAGCAATGATACATACCATAGATGAAATAAACGTAAGCATGACCAGGCGGCCCAAACATCACGGCATTTCGAGGGGTTTTTCCTCTATAGGCATGGCAGGCGGGGTCATTATCTTGATGATAAGCTTCTGTTTCCGTAATAATTCCAGAAAAATCATGAAAAGTCAGTCTCTTACCTAGCAAGGCTTTGGCAACATCTACCGTTGGTTTTAAGAAAAAGGAACGATCTAAACGACTCATGGTCATCTTCTTAAGGCTGTAATGGTCTTCAATTAAAGGAGAATGAATTGGAGCGGGCGAAGGGATTCGAACCCTCGACCCCAACCTTGGCAAGGTTGTGCTCTACCCCTGAGCTACGCCCGCCCGCTTTATTCAATAGGAATCATACCTGTTCCTCAGAGAATTGCAAGCCCGTTTTTATATTTCCTAATAGGTTGCTTAACAGACGGATTGCCTTGAGAGGCGCTTTTCTATTGAAAGGATCTCTAATTTGATTCAGGATATTTAAAGTTCAGAGATATCGAAGAAAAGGAATCAATAAGTGAAACAAACACAAACAAGCTTAAAGGAAATGAAGTTGATCGGGATTACGGCTCGAACCAATAATGCAAACGAAATCAACCCAACCCTCGCCAAAATCTCACCGACCGTGCAAAAGTACTTTTTTGGAGGGCTCCCCTCCCAAATTCCCAACCGTTTAAAGCCACAAACAACCTATTGTGCCTTTACGGATTATGAGAGTGATACCACGGGGGACTACACCTACTTTATTGGGGAAGAAGTGAGTTCTTTTGAGGATGTGCCTGAAGGATTTCAAACACTAACTATCCCTCCTCAAGCTTATGCCAAGTTTACAACGGAAGCTGGCCCTATGCCGGATGTGGTCATTGGCGCCTGGCAGAAGATATGGCAAATGACCCCTCAGGATTTGGGCGGCTCACGCGGGTTTCGCACGGACTTTGAAATTTATGATGAGCGGGCCGCAGACCCCCAAAATGTAACATTTGATCTTTATATTGGCATTAAGTAGCGTTTCGGCCATAGTTTTTAGTCGACAAGGGCGTCCCATTTCTGCTATTCCACTTGAGGGGGGCGCTTAGCTCAGTTGGTAGAGCAGCTGACTCTTAATCAGCGGGTCGCAGGTTCGATCCCTGCAGCGCCCACCACAAAAACCCAATCTTTCCCTAGCTTTCAAAACACCTCGAGATGCATGTCGTTCTATCTCGTTCTTGGAAAATGCTGCTCGAAGTGGTTTCGAGTGGTGATAATTTGGTGATAATTTTTTGTGGCACATTTTTCCGGAATGTATCATTATATCGATACGAACATTTCAAGATTGGAGGTTGTTAATGCCAAAACTAACAAGACGATTTGTGGAAAGCATAAAGCTCCATCCGACAAAACCCATTACGACGTGGGACTCTGAGCTTAAGGGGTTTGGGGTCGTCGTGCTTCCCAGTGGGAGGACCACCTATGTCATTCAATATAGAAACGCGGCTCATTACCAAAAGCGCTTAAAGCTGGGTGTTCATGGGTCAATCACGGCAGAAGAGGCGAGAGAACTTGCGAAGAAGCATTTTGCAAGCGTTGCGCAAGGTATTGATCCTGTTGCAGAAAAGAAAACGGTCCGAAACCTATCGACTTTTAATGACCTCGTTACTGATTATCTCGAACGACACGGCCAAAAAAAGCGTCCTAAGAGTCTCCTAGAAGATCAAAAACTCTTAAAGAACATTATCATTCCTGCTTTGCAGGGGCGAAAGGTTGCACATATTACTCGGCGGGATATCGAGAACCTCCACCTTCGCCATGAGAACACGCCTTATCAGGCGAATCGAATGTTGTCTTTGTTGTCAAAAATGTTCTCGCTGGCTGTTTCTTGGGGATGGCGAAGCGATAATCCAGTGCTAGGAATTCCTAAATATCAAGAAGAAAAAAGGGATCGATGGCTCGATGATGAAGAGCTACAGAGGCTCTGGGGTATTCTCGATCAATATCCGCAAAATTTGACGGCTTATGTATTCAAGTTCTTATTGTTGACTGGCGCTCGCAAAGGCGAAGCTTTGCAAGCTACCTGGGATCAATTTGACCTTGAGAAAGGGATTTGGACAAAGCCGTCTCACATCACGAAGCAGAAGAAGAAAGAACATCTCCCCCTTTCGGACAAAACCATGGAACTCTTGCACATCTTGAAGAATCTTCCCCCAATTCTATCTACAGAACCATCCAAATACCTATTCCCTGGGCGTATTAAAGACGAGCCACTGAAGGAAATCAAAACGTTCTGGCATAGTATCATTAAAAAAGCAAATTTGGAGAACGTTCGCATCCATGATTTGCGCCATACCCATGCGTCTCACTTGGTCTCCAGCGGCCTCAGTTTAAGCATCGTAGGAAAACTCCTGGGCCATACCCAGGCGTCTACGACACAAAGATACGCGCATTTAGCCGATGAGCCCTTACGGAAAGCGACCGAGGTGTTTGGTACTAAAGTGGGGAACTTTAATACGAATAGTGGCTCATAAATTAAAGTATAAGAATTTTTGGCACAAACCATTATGCATGAACTTGAAAGATTCTACGCTCTCAAAACTCCCTCACCAGCAAATGGTGAAACGTGCAATAATCGATGCACCATTTTCGCTTCAAGTAATCCATATCAACGTTCGGGGTCAGGACGATGTACAAGGGCTTTTTGTAATCGCCTGTGCAAATCTCGATCAAGGGTAGATTGTCCTCGAACGCTTCCTGCATCGCCCCACATGGGTCTTTAGTGTGAGCATAAAGGGCGGCTACCCGCTTGGATGGATAGATCGTAAAGCTCCAATTCATTTGCGAAAGATCAGGTTGATCATCCACGAGCTTCGTATTTTCAGTTGTGGTGACATCCTTAAAAAATTCATCGAAACTTTCAAAGTATTCAGCTGGAGCTCCATCTAAAGGCACAATTTTTATCATTCACTGTCTCCTTGTCTTTACAAAATCGACGTATGAATGTTTGAGAGGCTCTTCAACCCTGAATTTTAGGCATAGTGAATCAACTTGCCGTTAAGGCAAAATGAACCAATTCAAAGAAAAAATCGCCTAAAGAAGTTGTCTCAAACATCACACAACAAGAAGGAAGCAAGGAAACCCTTGCCCCCTTCAAATGAAAATGTTCAATCGAGACACACTTCTGGCGAGCCAGTTTTATGCCAAATTCTTTTGATCAGTTCTTGGAAAATGCGCCCGGTGTGAGCTATATTGGTTTTAGCCATGATTAACCTCCAGTGGTTGATTGTGGTTAGTGGCATCAGGGCGTTAGTAGCGCTCGGGTGCCACGCTTATTTAACAATGAGGTAAGAAAAGCGCGTAGTCCGTCACTAATCTTGAACCTCCCTTTTACTTTAGAAGGGAGGTCTTCAAGAATCAAGAAAAAACTATATAATTACCTCGATTCTTCAACTTATTGACATTAATACAACACGATAACAAGGCTGCGCAGCAAGCATAATGCGCGTTAACAGTTTAACTATTCTGAAACAATCGTTTAAAAACATTTGAATTTCTTTGAAAATCAGCGGTACGATTTTAGAAGAGGACTTGTCTAGAATAGGTTGTAGGATGAAAGAAGCTCATAGACTTCGCAGTGTCATTATGCCAGGTGTCGTTACGATGACCCTGATGCTCATCCTAACCAGCCTGATTGTGAGCATAAGTCTCTATATCGAGTATAGGCGATATTTAGATGTCTATCACGTAGCCCAGACAAATGAGATCAATGACATAAAGCATAAAGAATCCGTTCTCCTAAAAGAACTCACTAAAGTTTTGAAGCTAACTGGGTCACGTATTGAAGCCGCGGAGGGCAACCTTGAAAGACTTCAGAAAATTATTACTTCCCTAACGTACTTGACCATTAATCAAGTACCCGTCGCATTTCAAACTGTTTCTTATCATCAAATCTCCGAGCCAAAGGGTGTCATTACAAGGCTAGGTGTGCGAGACTCTGATCGAATATATTCACCTTCAGAACTATCTCAGAAAGAAAAGATTACTTTTTGGAAGGAAAACTTTCTATTGGGGCGGCTGCCCGTATCAAAACATGGGGTCGTTGATGGTGTTTTAAAGGTCCGGATCTATCACCCCACGCTACGTGCCTATTTCGGATCTCCCTCGAAGATTAAGTATTTTGTGACAGATGGCGCCATCAAATTTGAAAGCAAAGCATCCATAGGTTTTAGGGAATTTGTTAACCAAAACAGGCATCAGTTCACCATCTTAGGTGGCGTAACCTTCGCCCTAGTCATGCTACTGGCTTGGGGAATCGTTATGACTCTACGCGTTACTCGAAAAAGATATTTCCAGCAGGTACAAAACCTTGAAGAAGCCCTAACCCTATCAGCACAAGAAGCGGGTGAATTAAAAGAAGATTTGAATGAGAGTGAACAAACGATGAAGAGCCTTCAGGTCTCGCGCCAATCTCATATTAAATTGGAAGGGGCGATTCGGATGCGTCAGAAGCAGCGTGCAACATGGATTACCCAATCCTTAGATGTGGTAAGTCAATCCTATCAAAATCCAAAGATTTATCTACCAGAACAAGACCAGTTCGACATCATTCACGAATGTCAAAAGGTGGCCCAATCCCTTTCCTTGGGGTTGGGTAAGTCCTTGGAAAAAGAGAAGGTTGATTTAAAGCAAATAATTTTGTGCACACTCCTACTCTTTAAGGAGAAGACCCACAAATCAAACATTTCTGTTGATATAAACCTCCCTGAAAACGCTTGTACCATCAAAAGCGATGCCTTGCTGATGGAGGTTCTATTTATGGATGTTCTGGGCAAAGCTATCCATCGTGTTCCAAAGAATGGCGTTGTATCCATTTCCTTAAAAGAGGATGAGAACAGCTTTCATTTAGAAACCCTCGACAATGGGTACACAAACACAGGATCAACAGATAAGCTTATCAAAAAGTCCTTTGATTTGTTCTTTAGTAATGATAATTTCCAAGATATATGTCGGGAAAATGGTCTGAGCTTTTCTTCTAAAAAAGAGACCAATGGCTTAAACACTTCCTGCCTCATACTTCCCTTTCAAGAGGAAGAGGTGCAAAACAATAATGTGGTTAGGTTATTCAAAAACTAGCTTCTTTAAAATCCTATTGATCTTCATCTTTTGGCAAGCCTCAACTCATTCAAAACCTTTTCCACTTGTCTGGAACGCCCCACCTGAAAACCCTCATTTCGTTGGAAGAGAAGATATTCTGAATGATATTCTCAATCTTTTTAATTCTGCACCCCTTAAAACAGCTGTTATTGGCGGCGCCCAAGGTTTTGGTAAATCACAAACAGCTAAGCGGTTCGTCTATCAAAACTTTGCCAACTATGATGTGGTGTGGTGGTTTCGAGCAAACCAATATATGAAACCGCAATTTGAGAAATTTGCTCTCGCGATGTCTTCCGTCCTTGGACTCAACATTGAAAATTCCATTGGCGCTATAGGCCATGAGCGATTGATCAGCATGGTTAAGGAAGGAATCCGGCTGAAGAATCTCAAATGCTTGATTGTCTTTGATGATACGCAAACTTATTCTGAGATTGAACCATATATTTTATTTTCACACGACAAGACAATTCATACCCTGATCACGACTAAGAATGGTAATTTTTCGAGCAACTCTCTTCAGATCAAACCGTTTCCGCGCTCGGATTCTCTGAAATATATCAACCTATTCTTACCTAATGATCCTGATAGTTCAAAATACAAACTCGCTGATCATTTGGGGGATTGTCCAGCGGCTTTAGCAATAGCAATTGATTACATTAAAAGCTACCCAAGTATGACCATTGAACGTTATTTGAGTAAACATACAAGACAAAAACTGAACCTGCCTTTTCAAAGAAGGTCTACTAATAAGTTTGGTAGTTCGATAGACGGTTATGAAAAAGATATATTGGCAGCCATTCAAATTAACATGAAGGAATTACGAGAACGCTCTGAAGAAGCATATCAACTTTTGAGCTTGTTCTCCTTACTTCACCGTGATGAAATTGCTATGGATTTAATTGAAAAATGGGTAATTGCAAAAGGCATTAAGACAAATATAATGACTTTGGTGAGTATAATAAAACAATATTCTCTCATTGAAGTGACCGATTCAAAAACCAATAAAGAGGTTTACCTAACCATGCAAGATTTAATCCAAGAGATTGTCAGTTCATCAATCCTCGATCGCGAAAAAAGGATGCGTATTGACGAAGCTATATTGATATTGCAAGAGTCTTTCGCTGGTATGGCAGGTGATATTGCTAAAGAACTTTTAAAAAACAATGCCCCATTGTTGCATACAATCAAACTATCTGAAGAAGCGGATAGCCTCAATTATCATTCTCCAAGTTTATCTTCCGTTAGAATTAGCCTATTAAATGTTTTAGTTGGTTATATGAGGGATTTCGATACTGGGAAGAAAATCGTAGAGCATATCAAGAATGATTTAGAAAATAAGATAACAATATCTAATGCAGATAACATCCTCTACCACACAAACCTTTTTATTCTTTCTGCGGTACGATCAGAATTTGAAAAGGTAAAACGAATTGGTGAGGCAACTTTAAAGCTTCTAAACACAGAGGAAACAATGCATGAAGAAAAAGTACGGCTTTATTCAAATCTGATTCAATTTTGTTCGTTGACAGGAACGATAGAAGAAGCAAGCAAATTTGTTGAAGCTGGCGAAAAATTACTCGTCTTATCAAAGGCGCCCGAACATAATTGTCTATATGTATATGCTACCTCAAAGTATCACATTGATCGAGGAGAAATTGATAAAGCAATTGCCCTAACAGAGAAATACAGGGGTTTGTTAGATCAACAAGCCGCTTATCATCCGTCAATGCGCTTTTTTACTCTTTACCAACTTGCAGAAGCATGTCTTAAAAAAGGAGAGATCGAAGAATCCAAAAGTATTTTATCTTTGGCAGAACAACAAGGTAAGGAGTTCTATGGGGATAATGATCAAAATAACTTTTTTGGAAGGGTGTATGTTCTCAAAGGAATGTGTCTATTTAAAGAAGCAAAATATTTTGACAAAGCTAAATCATTTATTGATTTGGGGGTGCGAGTTTTTGAAAATATTTATAAAGGGTCAGATAAACACCGCGATCAAGCTTTTGCTCACTTACAGCTGGGAAAGTTGTACCATGGAGTTCAAGAGTATCATCTTGCAAAGGCTAGTTACCTTAAAAGCGAAGAGATCTTTAACAAGATTTTGAAGAACCAAAAAATTGATGACGTAAGTCATCTTTATAAACAGTTAGCCATTTTAGGGGCGGATACAAAAGATGAGCCATTGGTTCATACCTATCTTAAAAAACAGGTGGATATTTTTGGGCTAGATCACTTTAGAACAAAAGAGGTTTTAATTTATCTAGATGAAAGAGGTATAATTGCACCTATGTAAAAAAGTAATATTTAAGTTTTTAACCTCGTGGCCCAAAAAGGATGATTGAGGCACCAATTAAACACACAAAGACACCAATGACATCAAATCGATCTGGAGCATTTCCTTCAATGATATGCATCCAGAGAATCGAAGAAAAAATGTAAACCGCGCCATATGCTGCATAAGCTCGTCCAGCATAATCCGATTCCACATATGTCAATAGGTAAGCAAAAACCCATAAAGACAAGGTTCCAGGAATTAACCAAAAGATAGTCTTCTCTAATTTCATCCATGTCCAAAAAGAAAAGCAGCCTGCTATTTCTGCGATCGATGCCCCTATTAACGCTAAAAAGATTTTCATTCAAATTCACCAAATGCTTAGTATTTTAATAGCTATCAACCTAACAAATCAATTATGGTGCAGCAAGGTCATCGTATTATCTACTTACGGCAACGCCTAATGAAATTTCTATACCTTAAGAGCAGACCCCGGTATTGAGAGAGATAAACCTATATTTTTTCCTCAAGTGTTTTTGCTCTTGTAGTGACGAAAATGAGGCGTCTAATTGTGAGATGGGTTCCCAACCGCAGAATCTTCATTTCTCTTACGAGAAAAAACCTTATAAAGTGTGGGGATAATAAGCATTGTCAACAAGGTTGAGGTGATAAGGCCTCCAATGACGACTGTGGCGAGAGGCTTTTGGACCTCTGCTCCTGTGCCTGTAGAAATTGCCATAGGAACAAACCCCAAGGATGCTACAAGTGCCGTCATGAGAACGGGGCGTAAGCGTGTCAGCGCTCCTCCTTTGATAGCATTATCGAGAGATTGATTTTTCAGTCGTTCATTGATTGTTGTTACCATCACAAGGCCATTGAGAACGGCAATACCTGACAGAGCAATGAAACCAACGGCTGCTGAAATCGAAAAGGGCATTCCTCTCAACCAGAGACTTAAGATACCACCGGTAAGTGCAAGGGGAACAGCCGTAAAAATAAATAATGCCCCTTTCACAGAATTAAGAGCCGCAAAAAGCAGCATAAAGATCATAAAGAAGCATCCTGGCACCACCCAATAAAGTTTCTCTTTAGCTTCAATGAGATTCTTAAATTGGCCGCCCCATTCAAGCCAGTAACCCGCAGGAATTTGGACAGATTTCGAGATTGCCTTCTCTGCACTCTTCACAAACGTTGCAATATCGCTTCCACGAACATTCGACTGAACCACGACTCGCCGCTTACCATTTTCGCGGCTAATCTGATTCGGTCCATCAGCAATAACCAACTCTGCTACCTCCTTAAGGGGAATAGAGACCATTTTTTGTTGTGAGATACCTGAGACTTTATTTTTCTCTTCTAGGGGCTTCTTTAGAAAAATAGGGATGTTTTGAATCATTTCTAGGTTCTGGCGGAACTGTTCAGGCATTTTTAGAATAATGTCAAATCGACGATCCCCTTCAAAAACGACGCCAGCTTCACGACCCCCAATAGCAATGCTAATGACGTTTAAAACTTCACTTACATTGAGGCCTAGCCGTGCCATATAATCTCGGTTGAGTTTAAAGTCCAGGACTGGTAAACCAGTTGTTTGTTCAATTTTGACGTCAGCAGCGCCTGGAATGGTTCTTAAAACACCAGCAATTTGATTGGCCAATTTATTCATAGTATCAAAGTTATCACCGTTCACTTTAACAGCTACATCACTTCTCACCCCAGCAATAAGCTCGTTAAAGCGCATTTGGATGGGTTGAGTAAATTCGTAATTATTCCCGATAACCTGATTAACAGCGTTTTCGATTCTTTTAATGAGGTCTTCTTTTTTAAGATCGGGCATTGGCCATTCCATTCTGGGCTTAAAGATAATAAATGTATCTGACACATTGGGTGGCATCGGGTCAGAGGCCATTTCTGCCGTACCCGTTTTCGAGAAAACGAAGGCCACTTCTTTAAATAAGCGAACAGTTTTTTCAACTTCAAACTGCATGCTTTGAGATTGGGTCAAAGAGGTGCTCGGTATTCTCATGGCATGCATTGCCAGGTCTTTTTCATCAAGGGTGGGGACAAATTCTTGACCCAGTTTTGTGAATATAAAAAGAGAAAACACAAAAGCACCAATGCTTAAAAATAGAAGTGTTTTCGGGACTCTTAAAGCAAGATCAAGACACTTTTCATAAGCAGTGGAGGCAAACTTCAAAAAAAATCCTTTATTCTCCTTATGGCTGCCCTTGATGAATAAAGCCGCCATGGCAGGGATAAAGGTAATAGAGAGGATAAAGGCACATCCCAGCGCCAAGATAACGGTAATCGCCATAGGCTTAAACATTTTTCCTTCCACACCTGAAAAAGTGAGCAACGGAATATAGACAAGAATCAGGATAGCCTGGCCATAAAGAGTAGGGCGGCTCATTTCTTTGGTTGAGTCAACGACTTCCCTAAGGCGTTCCTGCAAAGTCAGTGACCGTTTTAGAGAGTGCGCTTTTTCGCTGATACGCCTTAGGAAGTTTTCAATAATAATGACAGCCCCGTCTACCAATAGCCCGAAATCAAGCGCCCCAAGGCTCATAAGGTTGGCACTTGTGTGCGTACCGAGCATGCCCATGGATGTCATCAGCATGGTGATGGGAATTACCGAAGCCGTTATAAGGGCAGCACGAAAATTCCTCAGCATCAAGAAGAGGATAACGATAACAAGCAGTGCCCCTTCAGCAAGATTTTTGCTGACCGTGTTAATCGTGGCATCCACTAGCTTTGTTCGATTTAAAACTGTTTGGGCTTTAACACCTGGAGGCAGGGACTTGATAATTTCTTTAAACTTTGTGTCGACCGCATCGGCAACTGTGCGACTGTTTGCACCGATTAACATAAGAGCTGTTCCCACCACAGCATCTTGACCGTTTTCACTGGCACTTCCTGTTCTGAGCTCCTTTCCTATTTCGACACTCGCAATGTCTTTGATATAAACTGGGGTACCATTGGGAGAAGCAACGACAATGTTTTGGATTTGCTCAATATTTTCTGTACGGCCATCAGCTCGCACGATAAGTGACTCTCCATTTCTTTCAATATAGCCAGCCCCCAGGCTTAGATTGTTTTTGACCAGAACTTCTTGAATTTCTGGGAAACTAAGGCCAAGGGCAATTAATTTATAGGGATCCGGTTGGACATGATATTGTTTGACATACCCCCCAATCGAATCAATACCAGCAACGCCAGGAACCGTACGAAGTTGAGGCTTTATAATCCAATCCTGAACTGTCCGAAGATACCCCGTTTTCTCAGCTTCAGTTTTCAGTAGCTGACCATCGGGTGTGAAATAACTGCCATCTGACTGGAATCCAGGGCCTCCATCGGAAGTCTTCCTATTGTCAGGATCAGCATATTGTATTGTCCACATATAGATTTCACCGAGCCCAGTACTGATCGCGCCCATTTTAGGATCCGTACTGGGAGGAAGGTTATCTTTTGCCTCAATCAATTTTTCATTCACTTGTTGGCGGGCAAAATAAATATCCACATTGTCATTAAACACGGCTGTGACTTGTGAAAACCCATTACGTGAAAGAGACCGCGTAGATTCTAAGCCTGGGATACCTGATAAAGCTGTTTCAATGGGAAAAGTAACTTGCTTTTCCATCTCAAAGGGAGAAAAGCCTGAAACTAAAGTGTTTATTTGCACTTGATTATTCGTAATGTCTGGAACAGCATCGATCGGAAGGTGCTTAAGGCTGCTTATCCCCAGAACCACAACAATAAATGTCAGGAAACACACCAGATACCGATTTTGAGTTGCCCATTGTACGATGGTTTCAAGCATACATACCTCCCCTAATCTGTATGCTCGGCTTCACCTTTGCCAAGCTCTGCTTTAAGGATGAAAGTATTAGTCGAAACGAGTTCCTCACCTACTTGAACGCCACTCATAACTTCGATGAACTCCCCTTTGTCAGATCCTTTTATTTGGATAGGCTTTGCTTCAAAAATGCCTTCTCCTCTTTTTACAAAAACATGGGGTTTTTCGTTTATTTTCTGAATGACAGATTTTGGCAAACTTAAATAGCTAGATTGTTCGCTGACAATAACTTGGGCTGTAATAAAGTCCCCTGGATGCCATTCCTGTTTAGAATTCTCCAATTGAATAATTGCCTTACCCGTGCGACTCTCATCATTAATGACAGGGCTAACATACATAATAGTTCCTGATTGAATGCTTTCACCTTGATGAGCAAACAGATCTACCTTTTGATCTTTCTTTACGAATTGCAAATCCTCAGCAGGTATCGCAAGCTCTACCCATACTGTATCCAGATTCGCTATAACAAAAACTTGTTTGTCTCCGGAAATGACTTCCCCCAACGTTATGTGTCTTTCAATAACTTTCCCGGCAATAGGAGAGTCAATCGTATATATATTCAAAGGTGCTTTTTCTTCTGGTAATTGTTGAATTTTCTCTTCATTCATTCCAAGAGCCAGTAATTTTTGCTTCTTCTGCTCTAAGTTCACTTTGGCATTTTCAGACGTATTACGGGTTTGGATAAATTGGGTTTCAGATTTGACCCCTTTCTTCCAAAGGTATTCCTCACGTTCATAAAGGTCTTGTTTAAGAGCAAAATCTTTATGAGCTGAAATATAAGCTGACTTTGCCTCCGCCATATCTCGACTTTGCAAAGTTGCTAGAGGTTCCCCTACCTTTGTCACCTCCCCTAGTCCCTTGTAAATTTCTTTGGCTACCCCAGGAACAGAAGGTACCACATGTGTAATAGTATTCTCATTCAACTCAACATGTCCGGGTAGGGTAAGACGATGTTGAAAACTACTTTTGTTGATTTTAAGGGTTTCAATACCAAAGCGCTTAACTTGTTCTGGGCTTAATTTGATAATTTTTTCTTCTTCATGTTCATGATTGCCATGTTCTTTGAAACCTCCATGGGCTTCATGCTCATCATGCTTCTTTTCCTCATGATGACTGTCATGGGGTTTCTCTGTCGTGAGTTTGGTTGGATCATCGGTCCCTTGATTTTCTTCTTGCCCGAAAAATTTATAAGCAATGTTCCAATCGAATGGAATATAGTAGAAGCCTAATACTATAGCAATTGAGATAAGCACTACTTTGATAAAGCCCTTTTTATTCATTAATCTTTCCCCTGAGCCCTTTAAAAGAAGCACTTTCCTATATTTACTTTACAGGTGTAAATGTTAACATTTCCTTACCCAATCCATTCCGGGTGATTACGCTTTAAAGGCATATCCTTTAGTTAAATTAATTCGATTGATCATAGATTAAACAATAGCCTTGCTTGTTTTTAACGAAGCGATATTAAAGTGTATTTATACATACCTCTTTTTCCCTTTCTTCCCTTAAGGCTTTCCTTAAGGCATGCTGCCATTCGCTAGGCTCCCCATCTCTCATGCTTGGAACAAATTGCATGATATTTTTCTGTACTACATGGTCTAATTTTAGAAGAATTGCGGCTACTTCCCTAGCAGGGGTAACATCTAATCTTTTCTGAAAATATTGTAAAAACTTGATGTGACTAACAAAAAGAGCTTTATCATCGTTAATTCCGCACTTAATAGCCACTAAAGTATCATCCCAAAGTTCCATGCCAGTAGAAATATTGATTAAATCCATACCTAGGACAGCGGAAGGCAATAATGCCCATGTTACTCCAGGTGTAGACTTGAATTGTCTAATTGTTAAGGTAGCTGTTGTCGCAAAAGAGCCTATACCAGCTAAAGATATCGGGATATAACCCAAGAATCTCTCTGCTCGATTGGTTAGAACTTCACTTAAGGAGTAATAACCATCACCAATTCTAGAGAGTTTTAATCCAAAAGAACCCCCTACAGATAGCCCAATTTCTATGAGGGGTATTCCAGCAAGAACCATCAACGTGTATTGTAAAGCTGCTGAAGAGCTTACAGTTGCTTGTATCCCTGTTGGAACAGTGGCAATTAACCCCAGCCAAGAAAAGGCTGTAAAAACAGCAAGAGATGGTACAAGCACAATAGCTTTCTTATTAACTTTAGCTGGAGCAAAAGATAAATCTGCAAACATATAATTTGTTAAAGTTACCCATCGCTCGTTAACTAAAGGATCAACTAATGAGTCTTCTTCAGAGCGAGAGATGCTTTTTGTGGCACTTATTAGTTGTTTGACCTCAGGTTTTGATAGGTGTTTTAGTTTTTCATTTGCTCGAACAGTTGACACGGCAAATGCTTTCTTAGCTTCTTCTAAGACATTTGGAGGAGACTCTGGCTCCTCTGTTTTTTTTCGACCCCACAACCAAGTCCACACACTTTTAGCTTGTCTATGCATCAAGGACAAAAAGAACTTATTTGATACTAATGTGACTAATCCAATAGATCCTACAACCACATATTTAAAGTTGCTTTCTGAAGTTGCTTGATCTACCCAACTTAACAATGTAAGGGGAATAGCAGATGCAAGAGATAACCCCCATTCTCCTAAAGTTGGTAACCAAGAACAAATTTTGGAGCAATGAAAAAGACTAGCTGCAGCTAGCTCCGGACGCAGCGGAGGCAACATTCCACTTATCGTCCAAGTATAAAAAAGTGTCTCAACAGCCATATTACTCCATCCTAGATACTTTCCAAGGCCATCAGCCGTACTGTTTGAAATACTAATGTTGATAAAGTTTGCAAACTCTTCCGGAAACTGCTCCCCCACTAAGAATGTCAATGAACCAATAGCTGAGACCACGGCACCTGAAAAAAGCGTAATTAATGTAGCAGCTTTTCGTTTGCCATGGCGTTTAATAATTTGTTCGCCATTTACTAAACTAATGTGCTCCTTAAGAGAAGTTACTAAACCGTTATTAGACAATTTGTTTAAATAATCATCAAACTCTCTATCTTCAACCATATCATCAAATTGTTGAGCTAATGATTTCATTTGAGGGTGGCTGTTTTCGTCAATACTTTCTCTTTTTTCTATCTCATCTGGTACACGACTCATCCTTGAAATGGGTTTCATTTCTACTGTTTCAACAGTGAGATCCATGGATCGAGCACAGTCTGGAAAAATTATTAACAAGATAAATAAAAGAGAAGCTATTATAGGTAATTGCTTCATCGTCTTTCTCCTCATAAATTTGGCCATAAGTGCATTGCGGCATATGATCGCCAAGGTTGCCACGAAACTAGAGATTTTTGAGCCATTAAGGATGAATTTATCTTCAGAGTTTTCATTAAATCTTTATTTGAAAATGGAAAGGCGTCAGGCCAAGACAATGCGCGCATCACAACATACTGAGCTAAGCATTCATCTCTATTCAGTAAGGTCCTGAGCTGATTTAGGGTGCTTTCTACATCGGCATCTGGCGTAAGAACTAATTTTTTGTTCACAATAGCTTGGGCTAAAGCAATAATTTCTTTGGTTTGCACACGCGTTATACCCAGGATAGAGAGCTCTTTAACTGTGGCTGCTGCAATACGCTTGGGGTTAGGAAAAGCATGGGTCACCTCAGGAAAAGGTGTAGAATATGATTCACCAAACCAAACAACAAACTTCTCTAGTGTTTCATACGCAGTTTTAGTTGGGCCATGCTGATTAAGAATCGCTTGAACTGCTATTTCAAAACCATCAAAAGCTCCAGGTACCCGCAAACCAGGATTTACATCTGTTAGAGAACCCAAAGCTGATATAATTTCATCTGGGTGACATGTAAGATCGAAAGCTTTTTTGATACGTTTTATGACCGGCATAATAACGGGTATAAGTTTGTTATCCAGCGTCACCTGAACTACGCTTAAGTCCGGCAAAAACTTTACCTCAAGCCATCCAATATGCCATTGTTTTTCGTGATGCAGATGTACTATCCGCCTATAATAATTTGAGGGTATTAACAAATAAGTGACGTCATGCTAAGATGCCTCCAAACAACTAATGGAGGTATAAAATGGAAATCGTTT
>JAIESE010000044.1 GCA_019746225.1 Alphaproteobacteria bacterium
GCCGCCAGGGAGAAACAAATGAACCCTAAAACCCCCGTCAGAAGGGTGGCCCAAGTCAAATGATGACTCGTGAGAAGAGGCAGAAAGATGAGTCCATTTTTGGCCCATTGATGGGGACGAATGGCTGCCAGGAATGGCTTTAGAATCGAGGAGCGCGGAATTCTTTGATGGGCTTTTGCGTAAGCCAATCCTCCAACGATGTAAGGGGTATGAGACTCATTGAAAATAGCCACGTCGGCTCGGCTATCCCCCACATAATCAAAGGGAGCGCCCTTGGCAAATTCTTTCATCTTATTGAGCTTCTTTCTGCCCTTACAATTGAAGGTATCTGTTGTGGCCAGAACCGCATCAAAAACTTTAAGATGTTTGGCAATTTGCATTGCTACTTTCTCATGGGAAGCCGTTGCTAAGACCACCTGCCGTCCCTCTTTTTTTACTTGATGAATGAGGGCCAAAACTTCTTCATTATAGGGAAGCGTCGTCGGATCCGTTTCAATTTGCGCTGCGATAGCAGCCTTCACCCGTTCAGGTCGAAAGCCTTGTTGAATGAGAATTTTCAAGGTTTTCCAAGGAGAGATTGCCATGGAGCGAATGAGTTGCTCGCGCAAAATGTCTGTGCGGATTAAGGACTCGTCAAGGTCTACAAAAAGAATGGGTTTCATGGAAAAATTAAGACCCTTTCATCTTGGCCACAACAGCCTTAACAACCGCTTCGGCCGTTATCCCAAAATGGCGGTAAAGATCTTTAGCAGGCGCAGAAGCACCAAACGATGTCATGCCAATGATGATGCCATCGCTCCCAACATATTTTTCCCACCCCAAAGGACCCGCTGCTTCAATGGCCACTCTTAGGGTATTATTGCCTAACACTTCATTGCGATACGCTTCAGGTTGATCATCAAACAGACGCCAACAGGGCATGGAAACGACCGCAGCTTCAATGCCTTCCAAGCGCAATTGGTCTTGGGCATTGAGGGCAATTTCAATTTCTGAACCTGTCCCGATCAAAGTTACGTTGCGTGCCCCATTACAGTCTTTCAACAAGTAACCACCGCGCGCACAAAGATTTTCTGATGTTTTATTCAGACGCACCGTTGGTAAGGATTGACGTGTCAAAGCCAAAATTGATGGGGTATGGCGATGCTCCAGAGCCAAAGCCCAACATTCTGCTACCTCAATCCCATCGGCGGGGCGAAAGACATTAAGGTTAGGAATCGCGCGCAACGCCGCAAGCTGTTCAATCGGCTGATGTGTGGGCCCATCTTCGCCGAGGCCAATCGAATCATGGGTAAGGACGTATATGACTTGCCGCTTCATCAAAGCTGATAGGCGCAAGGCAGGGCGCATATAATCACTAAAGATCAGGAACGTCCCCCCGTAGGGAATCAGGAGATTGGAGAGGCTCAAGCCGTTCATGATGGCCGCCATCCCATGTTCTCTCACGCCGTAATGGATGTATGACCCTGAAAAATCTTGAGACGTAACAACAGTTTGAGCTTCTGCTTTCGTGTTATTGGAACCCGTCAAATCCGCAGATCCCCCTACCATTTCAGGCACATCATCCGTCAAAACCTCGAGAACGCGCTGAGACAGCTGACGGGTGGCTTGGCGGGGTTTTTCCTCTTGCAAATGGGCGATCAGATCTTGAACATTCTTTTCCCAACCTTTTGGCAAATGACCCTCAAGGCGCCGGGATATTTCAGCCTTATGAGGGGATGACTCCAATTGAGTATCCCAAGCTTTTGCGCATCCAACCCCGCGCTTCTGTACATCACGCCAAGCTTTCAGGATCGGCTCTGGCACAACGAAAGGCGGGTGTGACCATCCCAATGCGGCACGTGTCGCAGCAATTTCATCCGCTCCCAAGGGGGCCCCGTGCGCCGCTGCTGTGCCCACTTTTTTTGGCGCGCCAAAAGCTATTTGAGTACGACACGCAATAAGCGATGGCTTATCAGATTTTTGCGCCGCTTGAATGGCTTTGATTATTGCCGCTTCATCATGACCATCTATGCTGGTGGTATGCCACCCTGCCGCCTCAAAGCGCGCGGTCTGATTATCAGATACGGCCAGGGACGTTGGACCATCGATCGAGATGTGGTTGTCATCAAAAAACACAATCAACTTGCCGAGCTTGAGATGCCCCGCAAAGGAGATCGCTTCATGAGAGATCCCTTCCATCAAATCCCCGTCACTGGCAATGACATAAGTGAAATGGTTGAAGAGGTCCTCCCCAAATCTCGCGGCGAGAAGGGATTGTCCCAACGCAATTCCCACCGCATTCGTGATCCCTTGCCCTAAGGGTCCCGTTGTTGTTTCAATGCCGCTTGCATGTCCATATTCAGGGTGACCTGCCGTTCGACTCCCCAATTGTCGAAAGTGTTTCAACTCCTCCAGAGTCATATCCGGATAGCCTGTCAAATAAAGGAGAGAATAAAGCAGCATTGACCCGTGCCCTGCTGACAGAACAAAGCGGTCCCGGTTGGGCCAGGCCGGTTGATGGGGGTCAAAATTCAAGAAATCGCGGAACAACACCGTCGCCACATCTGCCATCCCCATCGGCATGCCTGGATGGCCAGACTGGGCGGCCTCAACCGCATCCATGCTCAAAAAACGAATGGCATTGGCCATGTCATCGTGAGAAACGGTGGAAGACGGTGATAAAGATGGTGCCATGGATTCTTGTGCTTTCATAAAAGTTATTTTATAGCACATCTCGAGAATTTTGAGGAGAGGGTTTGGGGGGATGGTCTCATGGTTTTCTGTTGTTATTAACCCTTGTTCCTTCACAAGGGTGATCTAAATCAATTAAGAATTCCATTTCTTGAAGCTTTTTCTTCTACAACTTTCTATCTAGGAGCTTTGTTGAATGATTGCCTTCTTGAAGGCTCAATATTGAGACATGGCGAATGTTCAAATCCTTGATTTGAATGGGTTTTTTCACTCTCCCACAAGGAGAGAGGGGGAGTACAAGAGGTTCAAAAAAGGAATACTCTGCTCTTTAAATTCATTAAGAAGGGGACCGTATCACAACGCCTCAAATACCTTTTTAATACGCGCAATCGCCCAGTCCAGCTCTTTGCGTGTAATGATAAGTGGAGGCGCCAGGCGAACAACAGTCTCATGCGTTTCCTTTGACAGAACCCCCTGTTCCTTCAGCTTTTCACAGATGTGTCGGGCATCAATAGGTCCGTGAAAGAGGTCAATACCGATCCAAAGACCCATCCCTCGGATTTCACGAATGGTGGGGTGTTTGATCTTCTTTAATTCGGTCATCAAATAGGCGCCAAGTTCGGCACTGCGCTGGGTTAATTTTTCTTCCTCTAACACCTCAAGGGCATGAAGGGCAACGGCGGCAGCCAACGGGTTTCCGCCAAAGGTTGACCCATGACTGCCAGGCGTAAATCCTTTCATTAAATGTTCTTTTCCGACAAGCGCCGAAACGGGGAAGAACCCGCCGCCCAACGCTTTGCCGAGAATCATCCCATCAGGATGAACATCCTCATGTTGGCAGGCAAACATTTTGCCGGTGCGCCCAAGACCGCTTTGCACCTCATCGACAATCAACAGCACATTGTGCTTTTTACAAACCTTTGAAACTGCTGACAGCCATCCCTTAGGCGGAACAATTATTCCCGCCTCCCCTTGGATAGGCTCTGCTAAAACAGCACAGGTGTTAGGTGTGATGGCCGCTTCCACGGCTGCAGCATCTCCAAACGGGACTTCTTTAAACCCTGGCAAGAAGGGGCCAAATCCACTTTTATAACTGGGGTCACTCGAAAAGCTGATAATGCCAACGGTTCGACCATGAAAGTTGTTGGCCATAACAATGATTTCAGCCTTATTTTCGGGAATCTTCTTCGTAAAATACCCCCAACGGCGCACGGCTTTCAGTGTTGTTTCAACCGCTTCGGCCCCCGTATTCATGGGTAATGCACGATCCATACCCGTAACAGCGCACAACTTCTTGAGAAACCGAGGCAATACATCCGTATAATAGGCCCTGGAACACATGGAAAGACGACCCGCTTGGGCTTTTACCGTGGCCAGCAATTTCGGGTGACAATGTCCATGACTCACCGCAGAATAGGCGGACATCATATCTAAATATTTATTCCCCTCAACATCCCACAACCAAACGCCCTTCCCCTTTGTCAGCACAACAGGGATAGGACGATAATTGTGAGCACACCATTTTTCCTCCAAGGAAATATAGTCTTTAGAGGTTAGGGATTTCTTTGCACGTATCTCATTATTCTTTGTCATATAGACCTCCTGTTACTGTTGATACCAGATCCCAGACCAACTGGCATGTCTTGTTATTGACGTCTTTATGGGGATTAAATTCCGCAATCTCAAGCGCTAGAAAAGCTGGATCTTGAGCCAAGCCATACAAAGCCTCTTTGACATCTGAAAATCTCAAGCCTAATGCTTCTGGTGTTCCGGTACCTGGGGCTTCTTCAGGATCAAAGGCATCCACATCAATGCTCAAGCCAAAGCGATGGGTAGACAGTTTCGTTCGGATGTCATGAAGGATGGGGACGAGGCCTCTTTCTTGCACTTCTTTCACGGAATAGACCCGCACCCCTAAGCGTCTGAGAAGCAAGGCTTCCCCCTCTTCAAAACTTCGAATCCCCACAAGAAATAGATTCTCAGGCTTGACCACGGGACCCTTCACACCAAGATTGACGTAACGGGACTCGCCTTGTCCAAGAAGCGCTGCAAGGGGCATACCATGCACATTTAATGAAGGACTCGTTTCAGGCGTGTGGGCATCCATATGTGCATCAATCCAAATCAATCCCATCTCTTGCCCTGGCAAAGCGGCCTTGATACCACTCCAAGTGCCAATAGCCATCGAATGATCCCCGCCAAGGACAATGGGGATCTCTCCCTGCTCGACTGACTCCTTGGTCTCAAGGCAAAGGGCTGAAACCATCTCAAAAACATGATCCGCATGGGCTATTGCGCGATCATTGGGCAACCGTCCGGGATTATGAAAAGACAAAGGCTCATGATGCCAATAAGTCAATGATTGGGGAAACTGTCGAAATGAGGGCGGACTATTCTCTAAAAGAACTTTTGGTCCATCCGCAGCGCCCATATTTCGGGCCCCCCATCCGGATCCAACGCCAATAATATTCAACTGCCGCACGTGACTTTCCCCTTCAAAACTATGAGTCTTTCGACCATTACTCTTATTTTGGGGCACAAAGGTAAATTTTGTATGAAATTGTATCGCCTTCAAAATATATCGTCCTACTCTCTTAAATTTATGAATTTTAGTGAGATTTGTCGTAAGGCTTTATATTTTACTAAGCGAATTGAAGCCTTACGACCCTGTAGGTCGAGGCAAGGGGCGGGGGTAGAAACAAGATGGTGTATAAGTCTTCATGGGCTGAGTTGTAATGCCGTTTTGTAGAGATGTCAAGGGTATACGTAGATCTTAAGCGAGGCGCAGAATTTGTGCCTCAGCTTGGTATCTTTTATGACCAAAGACTTGTTGTGTAAATATGAATCGCTTTCCCATATGCCGCCATTGCGGCTTCCTTCAAGGCTTGGGAATGTGTCGATTGAAATAAGTCAGCGATTAAAAGTTATCTTAAGTTTTTTTAGCTCTCTTCTTATCTAACGACGATGTTAATTTCAGATTCCATATGGTCTCAGCACGGGTCCCAACATACCATAAACTTAGAGCCAGAAGACTAAAGAATATTGCCTTGTGAACGTGATTCCAGAAATACTCAAAAAATCGCGTATAAAGATTAATGAATAAAAACACTAACCCAAACCCCCTGGTTGTTGCATCGTCATGCTTAAGGCCATAGACAAAAGCACCCAGAGCACCAAAGGCAAACAAAAGAGACCAATGAAACAACTCAATCTGTTGGACTCGATACCATCCATCAATATCCCCATAATTTCCAAAAATTGAGAGTATCCAAAGAGATATAAATAAATAAAGCAAGCCCATTACAACGGTCGTCTGATAAAATTTCTTAAATCGTTCAAATTCCTTAAGGCTGAGTGCAGCGATCGTCAAAAGGCCGCCGAATAGAACAAATCTTAAAGGGTAGTTCATACCCAAATAGTAAGATCCCCAACCTGACATATAGCCCGTTTTAGCCCCAAGCCATCCTCCCAGAGAAATCAATGAGAAAAGCCAAATTAACTGCGATTTCAAAAGATAACCAATAATGGCGTAGGAAATACACCCAAATAAAATGAGCGTACTAAAGTTCTCAGATGCTAAATTAAATTGGTTACTAAGAAAATTGCCTCCATAGTAAATGCCCCCAGCATAAGCCATCACACCTAAGGCAAAGATGGCTTCATTTCGAAAAACCATACCAGGTTTCGCTTGCCTTATTTGACTCCCTAACCAGAAAATTAAAGATGATAGAATAAAGAAAAATAAACTTTTAGCACCTACAGGCGCTGTAAAATAATGTGTCATTAACGCCATTAGATATTTGTCTAAAAATATCGCGCTTATGGCAATAATTATTGACGCAATGGAAACAACAAATGAATAACGAGCGAGCCTGGACCAATCAAAAGAAATAACTTTGATCGTTTTTGCCAATTTGTTTGATAAGTCTTTAGTTAGGAGTTTTTGATTCTCCCATTCTGCCAAAGATTGGGTAATGATTTTAGCTTGCTTTTTCGTATAGTTCATAACGGTGTTGCCCCCTATATATGAATCGCTTTCCCATACGCAGCCATCGCGGCTTCTTTCAAGGCTTCGGAGTGAGTGGGATGCGCATGACAGGTGCGTGCCAGGTCTTCGGCGGAGGCCACCATTTCCATGGCAAGGGCGGCTTCAGCGATCATGGTGCCAGCTTCCGCCCCAATGATATGCACACCAAGAATTCGATCCGTTTTTTCATCACTCAAGACTTTGACGAAACCGGCGGTGTCTCCAACAGCCTTCGCACGGGCATTGGCGAGGAAAGGAAACTTACCCACGTTGTAGGCGATCCCTTCTTTCTTCAACTCTTCTTCCGTTTTCCCAACCATGGCCGCTTCCGGAGAGGTATAAACAACCGACGGAATGACGTCATAGTTTACATGTCCCGCTTGTCCGGCGATGCGTTCGACAACAGCAATACCCTCTTCTTCCGCCTTATGGGCCAACATCGGCCCCGGCGTTACATCCCCTATGGCATAAACGCCTGGGCACACGGTTTCATAAGTGGGACGATTAACTGGGATAAATCCGCGATCATCGACGTTGATGCCAACGTTAATCAAGCCCAATCCTTCCGTGTGGGGACGCCGACCGATGGCCAACAACACTACATCGCACGTCATGATCTCGGGTTCTTCTAAATTTTCAACAGTCGAGGGGTGGATGTGTAAGGCCACGTCCTTCTCACGTTTCATGATCTTTGCCACCTTATGGCCAAATCTGAAAATCAATCCCTGATTGGACAATGACTTGTGAAGAGCAGATGCCAATTCTTGATCCAAGGTCAGTAGGGGATGATCAAGAGCTTCAACGACCGTAACAGCCGCCCCGAGGCGCGCCCATACAGACCCAAGCTCGAGACCAATATACCCTGCCCCTATGACAACGAGGTGTTTAGGTACTTTTGACAGACTCAAAGCACCCGTGGACGTGACAACGAACTCCTCATCAACTTCCATTCCTGCAGGAACAAGCGGCTCAGATCCTGTGGCAATGAGAATGTGACGCGGTTCCCAATCCTGCTCATCTCCTGATGCGGTGATCACTTGCACCTTACCGCGTCCTTTTATTTGAGCGGTCCCATGAATAAAAGTAATCTTGTTCTTATTGAATAAGAAGTGTATGCCTCGGGTGAGTTCATCAACCACATTTTCTTTGTGTCCTTGCATCTTCTTGAGGTTGAGGCGCACCTTTTCAACTTCAATCCCATGGTTTTCTAAGTTGTTTTTTGTTTCAATGTACTTATGAGAAGAGTGAAGCAAGGCTTTTGAAGGGATACAGCCTACATTCAAACAAGTCCCCCCAGGCAAGGAGCGTTTGTCCACTACAACAACCTTCATCCCTAATTGAGCAGCTCGAATCGCTGCCACATAGCCCCCTGGACCTGCACCAATAACCAATAAATCGATGGCTTCACTCATTTTACATATCCAACATTAAGCGTTCTGGGTTTTCCAAATTTTCTTTAACACGCACTAAGAAAGTCACTGACTCCCGACCATCGATCACCCGATGATCATAGGACAAGGCCACATACATCATGGAGCGAATCTCAATTTTTCCATCAATGACCACGGGGCGGTCTTGCATTTTATGCATGCCCAAAATACCCGTTTGAGGCGGATTCAAAATAGGCGTTGCCAACAACGAACCAAAGACACCACCATTGGATATCGTAAACGTTCCCCCCGTCATTTCAGCAATGGTCAACTTACCATCTTTCGCTTTTTGAGCCAAGGATGCTATTTCCCTTTCGATCTCTTCAAAACTTAAGAGGTCAGCATTGCGCACAATCGGAACCACAAGACCTTGAGGTGTTGAGACTGCAACCCCGATATCGTAGTAGTTCTTATAAATGATCTCATCTCCCTCCATCTCTGAATTGACAGCTGGAAATTCCTTTAATGCAAGAACGCACGCTTTGACAAAGAAGGACATAACCCCCAAACGAATGCCATGTTTTTGCTCAAATGATTCTTTATATTTTGCCCGCATCGCATTGATCGCTGTCATGTCAACTTCATTAAAAGTGGTCAAAATAGCCGCTGTGTTTTGGGCCTCCTTTAATCGCTCAGCAATGCGCAGCCGAAGTCGAGACATTTTCACCCGCTCTTCTCGCTGATCTGAAACTCTTGTCGATTGACCAGGGGGCGCTTGTACGGGAACGGATTCTTCATTCGTGGATGAATTTCCTTGCCCGACACCCAAAACATCTCCCTTCGTCACCCGATTTCCTTTACCCGTTCCGAGGACATCTTTTGGATTAATGGTCAATTCTTCAGCTAGTTTTCTCACAGACGGGGGGAACCTCTCCTCCGGGGCCTTTTGAGGAGGGGTTGCGGTTTTCTGGGGACCAGAAGTCATCATGGTCGACATCACAGTTTTGAGGGAAGATATTTTCGGCTCAAGGGGTTTTTGTGCCAGAAATTTCGGCCCAGAAGCTTTTGTCTCTGGGGCCTTTATCTCCGAGGCTTGTATCTCAGGCGTTTTTTGGGGGGCGCTTTCTTCATCTGCTTTGGTCACAAAGCCCAGTAAATCACCAACAGCGACCGTCTCCCCAACATCAGCACGCACTTCTGTTAAGATACCTGACGTGGGAGAACTCACCTCTAAGGTCACTTTATCTGTTTCAAGCTCAACCAAGACTTCGTCGACTTTCACAGAATCACCAGCAGACTTTAACCACTTTGCAACGGTTGCCTCTCTGATAGATTCTCCTAATGCAGGAACCTTAATCTCACTTTGTCCGCTTAATGACATACTTACTTCCCCTTCTCTCTTTCAGCTTCTTTCGCGCTCAATCCCAACGCTTCAAAAACCAACTCCTGTTGTTCTAATGCATGACGACTTAAAACGCCCGTGGCCGGTGATGCTGCCGCTTTTCGTCCCACATAAACGGGACGAGTATGTTTGTTCCCTAATTCTATCAAAACACTTTCCAGGCGACGATCCAAGAATGACCACGCTCCCATGTTCAACGGTTCTTCTTGACACCAAACTAATTCTGCTTGTCCGTATGGTCTCAATGCTGATAATAATTGTTCGCGCGGAAAAGGATAAAATTGTTCCAAACGAACGAGGGCTACGTTTTGAATCCCTTGTTTTTCTCTCTCTTCGAATAAATCATAATAAACCTTCCCACTACATAACACCACACGCTGTGTGTTGGGTTCCGCTACAAGCGTATCCGGAATGACGGTTTGAAAATAGGATCCAACATCCATATCCTTTAACGAAGAAACAGCCTTAGGATGGCGTAAGAGAGATTTTGGTGTCATAACAATCAGAGGCTTGCGGGTGTCACTTCGAATTTGCCGACGCAAAATGTGGAAGAAGTTTGCAGGGGTCGTACAATTGGCAACACGCATATTCGACTCGGCACACAATTGCAAGAACCGTTCAAGACGACCAGAGGTATGCTCAGGCCCTTGTCCTTCATACCCATGAGGGAGGAGCATCACCAAGCCTGAGAGCCGTAACCACTTGATCTCTCCTGAGGAAATGAATTGGTCAATAATGACTTGAGCACCATTGGCAAAATCCCCAAATTGGGCTTCCCACATGACAAGGGTATGAGGGCTCGATAAGCTATAACCATACTCGAATCCCAATACAGAAGCTTCCGCCAAAGGACTGTCCACAATTTGGAATAGAGCCTGACCTTCTTTCAAATGATTTAAGGGAACATGCTTCTCTTCTGTTTCTTGGTCAATCCAAACAGCGTGTCGTTGTGAAAAGGTTCCTCGGCTACAATCTTGTCCACTCAATCGTACGGGATTATTTTCCATGAGCAAGCTGCCAATGGCTAAAGCTTCTGCAGTCGCCCAATCAATACCTTCTCCTGATTCTATAACTTTGCGTTTCAAGTCAAATTGGCGCGCAATGCGCGGATGAAGAGCAAACCCCTCAGGAACATGGAAATTACCGATTCCAACTTCCTTCAAAAGCTCACCGGAAACGCCCGTATTGTTCAGATTTTCATCATGATCTTCAAGATGTTTTGGTGGCTTTATCCCCGTCCAAATCCCTTCTAACCAGTCTATTTTCTCCTCTCGAGCATCCTTGACCGCTTGAGCTGCCTTTTCATATTCTTGATTGAGTTTAACCTCATATAAAGCGCGAAAGGATTCAACATCCTCAGGCGTTACAAGACCAGACTCCAACATTTTATCAGTATAAATTTTACATGTCGTTGGATGGTTCGCAATTGCCTTATACATCTTTGGCTGAGTGAAGGATGGTTCATCCATCTCATTGTGACCATAGCGACGGTAACAAACCATATCAACGACAACATCTTGTGCAAAAAGGTTCCGAAATTCTGCAGCAAGTTCAGACACCCAAACAACTGCTTCCGGATCATCCGCATTGACATGGAAAATTGGAGCTTGAATAGCTTTGGCAATATCAGAGCTATAGGGAGAGGAACGTGAATGAGGCGGGCTTGTGGTAAATCCAATCTGATTGTTAATGATGAGGTGAATTGTTCCGCCCGTTTGGTAACCCTTTAACCCCGACAATTCTAATGTTTCTGCGACAAGTCCTTGGCCTGCAAAGGCGGCATCCCCATGCAACAACAAAGCTATGACTTGATTGTGCCCTTCATCACCGATGCGGGTTTGTTGGGCGCGCACCTTGCCAAGGACAACGGGATTGATGGCCTCCAAATGAGACGGGTTTGAGGCCAAAGACAAATGAACAGAACGTCCTTCTATCTGTCGATCTCCTGAAAAACCAAGGTGATACTTCACATCCCCGGATCCATAGGCCAATCCGAAAGGGTTTTGGTCATGAGAAAATTTGACAAAAATAGCACTCAAGGGCTTATCCAAAATATTCGCAAGGATACTTAAACGCCCCCGGTGAGCTGTTCCAAATACAACGCTTCCAACATTTTGTTGGACCACTTTGCTTAAAATCGCTTCTAAAGCTGGAATGAGAGTCTCGCCTCCTTCCAAGCCAAACCGCTTTTCGCCTGCAAATTTGACATGAAGGAAGTGTTCAAAAGAATCTGCACGAATGAGGTCATGCAATATTTTTTTGCGGCTAGCGTCGTTAACTCTTTCCTTGATGGGTGTATTCTCAACTCTTTCTTGAATCCAAGCCTTCTGATCCGGATCTTGGATGTGCATAAATTCGACGCCTACAGTCTCACAATAGGTCGACTTTAAGCGATCTAGAATCTGACGCAACGTTGCCCACTCAAAACCCAGCACTTTGTTAATGAAAATGGGGCGATCATAATCATCGGGCCCAAAGTTGTAAGTGGCGGGATCCACCTCAGGATGACTGATACGCCTTTCCAAGGCCAGAGGGTCTAAATGAGCAATAAGATGGCCACGAACGCGAAATGTCCGGATCATCATCAAAGCACGCAAGGAATCCAGCATTCCTTGGGTCACCTGAGAGAGATTTTCCGAATCCTTATGATAAATTGAGCGTTCGATAACTTCTCGCACGCGCTTTTTCCATTTGGGAGGACGATCATCCGTCGCCCCTGCATCGGGACCTAATCCTTGAAAGAATTGACGCCAGTCTTCTGAAACATTTTGGGGATTTTGACGATAGGTTTGATAAAGCGCCTCAATAAAAGGTGAGTTTGTGCCATAAAGGAAACTATCTTCATGCTGCTGTGTTGTCATTCCACTCATCTCGCATCGTGCAATTTGCATATTCTAGATTGACTAGATTTATAATGCCTAGCATACCCTTAAAAACGTTAAGATTTACTTGTCAAAATACATTCATTTTTGAAATCAGACTCTTGTGTCAATTAAGAGATCCCTCTTAAGCTGCCCTGTCATTCACAATTCTGTTAGAACCAACGACCTCTTTTCCACCGCGATGCGCTTTTTCTTCCATATTTTTTTCCCAGGAAGGAACACCTTCCAAGTACACCAAGTGTGACCATGCATCATTCGTAAGGAGCATGACCGCACTCTCAGAAATCAACTGTTTATGCCAAAGAACCATAAAGACCTTTCCCACTTTTTCCCGAGTATTAAAAGCCATATCTTTTTCATCTCTCAGCCATAAAATGAGAGAGCGCCCCCAAGAGCGATAAGTCCAATGAACGGGCTTAGAGTGACTCTTAAAATTTTTAAACACTCTCAAGGAATCTTCATGGACTTGTGGAGATTTGGCTTTAATGGCTTTGAGGGCCTCTTCGACATTTTTTTCAAGAACGGAAGGAGATAGGGAGCTTCCAACGGCCTCATCTGGATTACATGATTTTACAATCGATTGTTGTGTCGTTGATTTTGGCTCATTAGTCGTTGCTGCCAAGACTTGAGAGGAGAAACCCACGCTCAAAATGAAAAGAAATTGAATGTTGTTCATATCGGTTATTCCCTTAATCTGATCTCTAGCTGATGATTTTTGACTCTTGCATCGCTCTTAGCATCGTACTACCCAATTCTGCAGGAGAAACGGCTATATGTACACCCGCTTTGCGTAAAACTTCTATCTTTTCACCTGCGCTTGCACCAGCCCCAGCAATAATCGCGCCTGCATGGCCCATACGTCGCCCGGAAGGCGCTGTCATGCCAGCTATAAACGAGACCACCGGCTTGTGATGACCTTTCTTGTATTGATGGGCAATAAAGGCAGCTGCATCTTGTTCATCTTGCCCCCCGATTTCGCCAATTAAGAGAATTCCTAGTGTAGCATCGTCTGCCCAAAATAATTTGAGCACATCCACAAAGTTCATACCCTTAATGGGATCTCCGCCAATACCAATGCAGGTCGTCTGACCAAGACCCGCCGCCGTCGTTTGCGCCACAGCTTCATAGGTCAAGGTTCCGGAGCGGGAAACTACTCCTATTTTCCCAGGCTTATGAATGGATCCTGGCATAATGCCAATTTTGCATTCATCGGGCGTTATGATCCCGGGACAATTGGGACCAATGAGGCGCACTTTTGTTCCTTCCAAGGCCCGTTTGACTCGAACCATATCCAAGGTCGGGATGCCTTCTGTAATGCAGACAATGAGCTCAACGCCTGCATCGGCTGCCTCAAAGATGGCATCCGCTGCAAACCCTGCAGGGACATAGATGACAGAAGCAGTGGCATTTGTTTTCTTGACGGCTTGCCCAACCGTATCAAAAACCGGGAGCTCGAGATGGGTTGTTCCTCCTTTGCCAGGTGTGACACCTCCAACCAATTTGGTCCCGTATGCCAATGCTTGCTCCGAATGGAATGTCCCATGTTTACCTGTAAATCCTTGGCAAATCACTTTGGTGTTACGATCAATGAGAATAGACATTAGGCAGCCTCCCTGACAGCTTCGGCAACTTTCGCCGCTGCTTCTGCAAGGTCATCCGCTAAGATGATTGTCAAGGGCGATTCGGCCAAGATCTTTTTCCCCTCTTTCTCATTTGTTCCTTGCAATCTCACAACCATAGGCACGGTGACGTGCACTTCTTTGGCAGCGGAAACGATCCCTTCGGCAATAATATCGCAGCGCATAATCCCCCCAAAGATGTTAATGAGAATACCCTCAACGTTTGAATCTGCCAGGATCAACTTAAAGGCTGCCGCGACTTTTTCCTGTGAGGCACCACCGCCCACGTCAAGGAAGTTTGCTGGTTCCGCCCCATGAAGCTTAATGATATCCATCGTCGCCATCGCTAACCCTGCGCCATTGACCATGCACCCGATGTTGCCATCCAATTTCACATAGCTTAAGCCTTGACGGTTCGCCTCAAGTTCGGCAGCATCTTCTTCATCCTCATCCCGCAATTGTTCAATTTCTGGATGGCGAAATAACCCGTTATCATCAAAAGTCATCTTGGCATCAACGGCCACTAAATTCCCTGCCTTTGTCACAACCAAAGGATTAATTTCAATGAGATTAGCATCGCCCTTCTCAAAACTATGATAAAGATTTTTGGCAAGGTCCCCCAAGGCTTTGGCGACTGTTCCCTGAAGTCCGAGTCCATAGGCAATTTTGCGACCATGATAGGGTTGAAACCCAGAGGCGGGATCAATTTGAAGGGTCAAAATCTTCTCGGGTGTTTTGGCGGATACCTCTTCAATGTCCATTCCCCCCGCTTCTGATGCCACAAAGGAAAGGCATTGATGTACCCGGTCCACCACCAAACTTAAGTAAAGTTCTTGGGCAATATCGCAGCCCTCCTCAACATACAGGCGCTTGACTTCTTGCCCTTTTGGTCCCGTTTGATGGGTCACCAATTGACTTCCCAACAGCTTCGTCGCTGCTTGGCGCACATCCACTTGGGTTCGACACAAGACGACCCCCCCGGCTTTGCCGCGCCCGCCCGCATGAATTTGGGCTTTGACAACCCAGAGAGTACCTCCGAGGTCGGATGTGATCTTCACCGCTTCGTCCACTGTATAGGCAACATGCCCGCGCAAAACCGGAACGCCATCGGCTTTGAGGAGCGCTTTTGCTTGATATTCATGAATATTCATCATATATCCTTCTGGTCATAACGATCCCGCTTACCTCTTCAATTCCGCAATCAAAGATTTCACCCCATTCACGGATTGTGTGAAAGCCTCTTGCTCAGAAGCGCTCAAATCAAATTCGACAATTTTCTCCACGCCCTTGCTTCCGATAATCGCAGGCACACCAACATACATGTCCTTGACGCCATACTCACCCGTGAGCCATGCAGCACAGGGAAGAATGCGCTTCTGGTCCTTGAGGTAGGATTCTGCCATCACAATGGCTGAGGTTGCAGGGGCATAAAATGCGGAACCGGTCTTCAATAAATTAACGATTTCCGCGCCTCCATTTCGGGTGCGATCCACAATCGCATCCACTTGGGACTGACTAATCCAACCCTTCGCCATAAGGTCAGGCAAGGGAATCCCTGACACACTGGTATAACGCGGTAAAGGAACCATCGCATCCCCGTGTCCCCCCAAAACGAATGTTTGCACATCCAAAGGGGAAACGCCCAAAGCTTGTGCCAAAAAACACCGGAAGCGCCCTGAGTCCAAAACACCCGCCATCCCGACAACCTGATGATGCGGAAGGCCCGTTTTCTCGCGCATTACCCAAACCATGGCATCCAAAGGGTTCGTGATCACGATAACAAAGGCTTGCGGACAATGCTTTTTAATAGGCGCGGCTACAGCAGAAATAATGTCAGAATTTATGGTCAGCAAGTCACTGCGACTCATGCCCGGCTTTCGGGCTAACCCCGCCGTCACGATGACCACATCTGCCCCCTCAATTAAAGCATAATCATTACCGCCCGTAATCGATGTGGGGTTACCCTCAACGGCCATGCTTTGCGCCAAATCCAGGGCCTTTCCTTGGGGAAGGCCTTCGGCCACATCCACCAATACTACATCCGCCAACCCCTTATAGGCGATGAGGTGTGCCAAGGTGCCACCAATATTCCCACTCCCCACAAGAGCAATCTTTTTTCGTGCCATGATCTGATCTTTCCTATTTCTGTTTCATATAAATGACGTGCTCTTCTTGCTCAAACACTTCCTTCAAAAATTTTAAGCCAACTCTTAACCCTTCTTCATCTATGCTATGCCCCAAACCAAAACAGGTCAATGTCTGTGGATGAACACCCAAATTCTTCAACTGCTTCTGCGCATCCATGAAATAGCCATAAGGCACAGCCATATCCATATCTCCATGGACAAGAAGGACCTCTGGGTGAGGGGCTTTAATAGGAGATTCCGTTGAGGGATAGAATCCCCCGGAGTAGCCAATAATGCCTCCAATGCCTGGAAGGGTGTACATCAGATCAAGTGCAACCATAGCCCCTTGAGAAAAGCCCACCACCGCCAAATCCCCTGGCGTCAGATCTCGCTTTGCAAGTTCATCCTGTAGGTAAGTCTTTAGCAAAGGGCGGATATAGTCCAACCCTTCACGAACAAACATCGGCGTGAAAGCCTTGAGACTAAACCACTGGTACCCTAACGGAAAAGCATCACAGACTTCTGGACCATTCGGCGCTAAAAACTCGGTCTCAGGCATCATTTCAGACCAATAGGGTGCCAGGCTCAAAAGATCCTCCCCATTGGAGCCATAGCCATGCAAAATGACTACCAGTTTCTTTGCTTTTTCTCCTGATTGTGGCAAGAGTCCAGGACCTTGAATCATGTTTCGCTAATCCTTAGATTTTCATGAACATCATGTGCTTTACCTTATCCTGAATAGCCATCTCGTTCAAGAGTTGGCCTCACCTTTGCGCCCCAAAAACTTGAGTGTAAAATTTTTCACCATTTGACGCTGTTGAAATACCGATACCAATATCCTTAAATTGGGGGTTTAATATATTAACGCGATGATTCGGCGAGTTCATCCACAGGTGAATGACGCGCTCCGCCCCTTTTCTGGAGCGACCGACATTCTCCCCGGCTTTGTTGCCGGGATACCCTGCTCTTCTGAGACGATAGAGAAAGTTTTTTCCTTTTATAAGATGGGTCAAGTGGTGGTGTCGGGCCATGCGTTCCGAATGTTTGCGTGCTGTGCCCATCAGGTATTTGCTGACTTTAAGGGGGTTAAGGCCCTTTTTTATGCGTTTGCGATTCGTCAAATCAAGAAGCTCTTTTTCCTCTGTAGAAAGGACCGTTGAGTATTTTTCCTTGAAAGGGGGAGACGGCTTTACCGCAGTTTGGCCCGAACAAGTGAGCAAGCATGTGAATAGCAAAAAAACAAGCTTGATGAATACGCTTCTCACCCGGAAAGAACCTCTTTTGATATGCAAGACTCCTTAAGCATAGGGTATGGGGGGAAAGGGGATCAAGGGGCAACAAGGCTTGAGGCAATTAAAATTATTTTGAAAATAAAAAACCCAAACTCCCCTCACAAAAAACTATAAGGATCAATGTCGACCGTGACTCGGACATTGGAAAAAGACTTTGTCCCCCCAACCCAAGAACTTAATATTTGCTGCAACGGCACAGACTTTGTGGTTTTGACCAGTAGTCGCCACCGATGGCGGCCGCGCAATTGAGCCAGCGGCGCGGGTACGGGCCCAAGAACCATGAAATCGGGATGATGAGGGGCTGACCGCGCCAGGTTTTTCGCGACTTGTTCGACGCGTGTCGCATCAGGTCCAGAGACAATGATCGCGCCCAATCGCCCGAACGGCGGCATGAGGCGCGCCTCTCGTTCATATTTTTCCGCGTCCACAAAGCCATCACGATCTTGAGCCACCAAGGCCGCCATCACGGGATGCTCCGGATTAAAGGTTTGAAGAAGCACCCGCCCGGGTCGCTGTTCGCGACCTGCTCTGCCCGACACCTGATGAAGCAACTGATAGGTGCGCTCACACGCGCGCAAATCTCCCCCACTCAATCCCAGATCCGCATCCACCACACCCACCAATGTCATCATGGGGAAGTGGTGACCCTTGGCCAGAATCTGCGTCCCGATAATAATGTCAACCTCATGGTCGGTCACCCGGCGAATCAGTTCATGAATGTGCTTTGGCGTGGACATCATGTCACTGGTCAACATCTCACAGCGTGCTTTGGGAAATGTTTGGGTGATTTGTTCAAAGATGCGTTCAACCCCAGGACCACATGCAATGAGGGATTCTTCCGCTTTGCATTCCGGACAAACTTTCGGCAAGGGAAGACAGTACCCACATTGATGACACTGGAGACGGCTACTTCGCTTATGCTCCACCAACCAAGAGGTACATGTCGGACACATCAACCGATGCCCACACCCCCGACATAAGGTGAGGGGCGCATAGCCGCGCCGGTTAAGAAACAGCATGACTTGTTCTTTCGCCTCTAAGGCTTTGGTAATCGCATCCTGTAGGGGGGGCGAGATCCAGTTATGGGGATAGAGGCGCATATCTATGGCCCGGATCGTGGGCATATTCGCTCCCCCATGACGATTCTTCAAAACCAGATGCTGATACCGCCCTTGTTCCACATTCGTGACGGTTTCTAAGGACGGCGTGGCCGACACCAACACGATCGGAATTTTACTGAGTTTTGCGCGAACAACGGCCATATCCCGGGCTTGATAAATAACCTGCTCTTCCTGCTTATAGGACGGATCGTGCTCTTCATCGACAATGATCAACCCTAAATTTGGGAAGGGTAAGAAGAGAGCAGAACGTGCACCCACAATGACCGGTGCACGTCCCTCCAAAATAGCCGTCCATGTTTGTTGGCGCTGAACTGGACTTAAACCCGAATGCCATTGAAGCGGTGCGGCACCGAAACGTCTTTGAAAACGATCCAACCATTGAGTGGTGAGCGCAATTTCAGGTAACAGCACGACAATTTGTTGACCCTTTTTGAGGGCTTCAGCCATGGCCGATAAATAAACTTCCGTTTTACCTGAACCGGTCACCCCATCCAAGAGAAAGGGCTGAAATGAATGAGTAGCAATTGCCTTTTGAATCGCTTCTGCCGCTTCCTCTTGATCACTTGATAATGAAACCGTTTCCTGCTGATTCAGGTTGGGAACCCCAATCTCCAGGGATTTTCTGGCCTTCGTTTTGGGCTCGATCGGCACGGGCAAGACCATTTTTAAGACCATCCCAAGGGGGGCCAAATTATACCCCGCAACCCAAGTGACAAACTCTAAAGTTTCGCGGGAAAGTGTAGGGAGATTGACTTTGCGAATAACCTCTTTGAGCTTGCCTGAATAAGCGGTCGTCTCTTTCCCCCAAACCACACCAACGACCGTTTTCCCGCGAAATGGGACTTCGACCATATCACCGACATCGCAGTGTAAATCCCCAGAAACAGCATAATCGAAAGGACGATCAACGGCAATCGGCAGAAGAATTTGAACGGTAGATTGAGATTTTAGCAATTTTATACTCCTCATCTACTTATGCGTGACAACGAGGAATGGTTCAACAGAGAAGTTGGGGGGGAAAGCAAAGTAGCTTACCTCTGCCCTTGCCCAGGTTGCGTCTAGGGTAATGACCGATTAAAGCAATCACCTGGTCGTCATTGCGAGCCCCCATACGACCCGCAAGGGTCGGGGGGTGAAGCAATCCAGGGGCAACTGAAGAGTTGTTTCTACACTATACGATACATACAAAGCTCCCAGAAACTTGTCCTAGGCCCCTGGATTGCTTCGTCGCTTCACTCCTCGCAATGACGGCATATAGCATTGTATTTTGTGAACAAATTGAAGTGTGCTTACAGAAGCATGCCTTGATCCCTCACCCTCGGGACTTAACCAATTCAACGGGAACACCCGGAATTTGTTTTGTTGTTCGAATGACAAGTTTCGATTTCACACTCGCAACGGTGGGTAAAGTGGTCAACTCTTCGGAGTGGAATTGTTGGTACTCATCCCAGTTTCTGGCAACAATTTTGAGGAAATAATCTGATTCTCCCGCAATCAGATGGCACTCTCGAACCAAAGGCCATTCAAGAACTTTTGCTTCAAAAGACCGAAGATCCCCATCGCTTTGGCTTGAAAGACCCACTTGAGCAAAAATGGTGACTTGAAACCCCAGCGCTTTCGCATTGAGAGCGGCGTGATAGCTTTCTATCACCCCTTCTTCTTCGAGCCCCCTTACCCGACGCAAACAAGGAGGGGCAGAAATACCCGCATTCTCGGCCAGCTTCACATTCGTGATTCGGCCATCGGCTTGCAGATCTTTCAATATCTGTAAATCAACTGAATCTAATGGTGCGCTCACTTCTTTATCCCTACCGAACCAGAGGTTTATATTTTATTCGATGAGGCTGATCGGCCGCCATCCCCAATCGTCTTTTGCGATCTTCTTCATAAGATTGATAATTGCCTTCATACCAAACAACCTGACTTTCACCTTCGAAAGCAAGAATATGGGTAGCGATTCGATCCAAAAACCACCGATCATGGCTGATGACAATCGCGCATCCAACAAAATCCAGCAATCCTTCTTCCAAAGAGCGCAAGGTTTCTACATCCAAATCGTTGGTCGGTTCGTCTAATAACAACACGTTCGCCCCAGATTTTAAAACCTTTGCCAAGTGGACTCGATTCCTTTCACCGCCCGACAACTGACCAACGCGTTTCTGCTGATCGCCCCCTTTAAAATTAAATAAGGCACAGTAGGCGCGGCTTGGGATCGTTCGTTTCCCCAGCAGTATTTCGTCGTTGCCCCCTGAAATCTCTTCCCAAACGGTCTTCACCGCGTTTAAGGCATCTCTCGATTGGTCCACATACCCCATCACCACAGACTCTCCAACTTTCAAATCACCGGCGTCAGGCTTATCATGCCCTGTGAGCATGCGGAACAAGGTAGTCTTTCCTGCGCCATTGGGTCCAACAACACCAATGATCCCACCAGGTGGCAAACGGAAGTCCAGGGAATCAATGAGCAGACGCTCCCCATACCCTTTGCTTAAAGCCTTAGCTTCGATGACATTGTCCCCCAAACGAGGTCCTGCCGGAATCGTAATTGCGCCATCCCCAGTCCCTTGGTCATGGGTTTGGTTCAGCAAGGATTCATAAGCCTGAATACGGGCTTTGCTCTTACTTTGACGGGCTTTCGGAGACTGACGAATCCACTCTAACTCACGGGCGAGCTGCTTTTGACGGCCCGTTTCTTGACGCTGCTCAAGCATCAATCGTTTTTGTTTTTGTTCCAACCAATTGGAATAATTTCCCTCGTAGGGGAATGCTTGTCCCCGATCCAATTCCAAAATCCAATTCACAACGTTGTCCAGGAAATACCGATCATGGGTCACAAGGACGACCGTTCCATGATAGTTTTGCAAGAAACGCTCCAGCCACGCCACCGATTCTGCATCAAGGTGGTTTGTTGGCTCGTCTAACAGTAATAGATCAGGCTTTTGCATCAACAGGCGACATAAAGCCACGCGACGACGTTCCCCACCGGACAACTTTGCGACATCCGCATCTCCTGGAGGGCAGCGCAACGCATCCATCGCAATCTCGATTTGGCGCGACAAATCCCAAGCATCCAGTGCATCAATTTTTTCTTGGACTTCCGCTTGTTCGGTCACAAGATTGTTCATTTCCTCATCTGTCAAAGGTTCAGAAAAACGTGCGTTAATGGCCTCAAACCGATCCAATAGAGCTTTCGTGGATGCCAATCCAGCCATGACATTGCCAGCAACATCGAGCGTGGCATCAAGCTCCGGTTCTTGCGAAAGATAACCCACGGTTGCCCCTTCGGCCGCCCAGGCTTCTCCGTTATATTCTTTGTCTATACCCCCCATGATTTTGAGGAGCGTTGATTTACCAGCGCCGTTGGCACCGATGACGCCAATCTTTGCGCCTGGAAAAAAGGACAAAGTGACATCTTTCAAAACTTCCCGACCTCCGGGATAAATCTTGGAGAGATCTTTCATCACATAGATATATTGATAGCTGGCCATCGTCGAAACCTTCCCTAATAGAAGTTACTTAAAGTTGTACTTGTTTATACGGCAAAATAGGTCGTTTTCCTAGAGAAATTAACATACCCTTCGGAAACACCCTGTGAAAAAAGAGGCTTGCTTTCTGAAAGAGGTCGAAGGACAATAATTTATGTAAAATTTGAATTAATTTTTTTTTAATTATGAGGCACCATGAAACAAGTCCAAAAATGGATAATCTGCTTGATGGGTGTTGTTCTGTGCCATAAAGCCATTTGGGCGAATCCATCTTTTGAAAGTGTGCGCGGTGGCATCCAGGTCGGCTATGCTCTCATTGATAGCACGGTTCATTATGCTCGAACTCAAGCCCCAAATGCATCAGATATGTCTGACATTTCCGGTCGGGGAACGATTGGTGGAATCACTCTTGATTGGTGTCGCATTCTCGGTAACTCAGATATGCTACTTGGTGTAGAGGGCAGTTTAAACTTTACAAAAGCGATCGGCAGGAAAAGCACAAAAGGGACCTTTTTTGACCCTACTCCAGGAGCAAGTTGGGAAACAACTGTCGAATTCAGCCGGTCGATTGATTTAACCATGAAGGTTGGCTATATGGCAAAAGGAGCAGCTCTTGCCTACTTTAAAGTTGGACCAAGCCGTTCTCGCTGGCGGTCCCTGTCAACCAACACTTTCACAAATACAAAATCAGTTTCAGCGGCTAATGGTCTGGGGCTTATATTGGGAGTTGGAGCTGAGTTCCCGCTTTCAGATCGCATCTCTTGGGGAGGTGAATATAACTACCGTCGACCTAAAAATCTAAGCCATAACATTACCCAGCCAAATGGGCTCACTATTCGTTCGGTAGATGTAGCCCCAACTTCGCATGCCATAATGTTTCGTCTAAATTATAGATTTTGCGCTCCGGATTATGCTGAAACACCACCGGAAAAAAAGAGAAAACGCAAAAGATCCAGAAACCCCCAATAGACGACGCGAAATATAATTTATTTAGGAAAGTATGATGAAAATAACAAAGTGGATAGTGGGACTCTCAAGCCTTGTGGTCTGCCAAGAAGCATTCCCTGACTCTCCTTTTGAAGGAGTGAGGGCGTGTTTGCAAGGAGGTTATGGCACCCTCGATACTAAAATTCAATTTACACGGACTGACACTGTTCCAATTGGAAAAGATACTTCAGATGTTTCAGGCCGCGGAGTGTTAGGCGGAATTGCGATCGACTGGATGAACCTCGTTGGAAATACTAAAGTGTTAATGGGACCCGAACTCAGTTTTAACTATTGCACAACGAAGGGCAAGAAAAGCACCATTGGGACGTTTGTCCCAAATACAGCAACAGGAGATCTATCAACGACTGCTCTGTTTAAGCGAGCTGTTGATCTTACGCTTAAAATTGGCTATCTAATCGAAGGGCAAGCAGCACCCTATATTAAATTGGGACCGAGTAGTGGACATTGGAAGGCCAGCACGGCAAGCAACTCACATTTAGCGAGTGGCTCAGCAGCTTCAACGAGCATAGGATTTGTTGTAGCCTTGGGTACAGAATTTTGCATCTCAAATCGCTTTTCTTGGGGAGCAGAATATAGTTACAGGCATCATAAAGATTACACCCTTACTCTCGTTAATTCGAATTCCACGATCCAACGCCAAATCAACATTCAGCCATCCTCAAGTGCCTTCATGTTCCGTATTAATTATAAGTTAAGCTCCGTGGACTATTCAGACAATTGCGAAAAAAAAGAGAGGAAACGGAAAAAGTATAAAAGACCAAAAGAAAGTGACGAACCGTCAACAGAGTGTAAAAAGCCACCAAAAAATTGTAGAAAACCATAAGTTAGAAAGATTTCGCTTTGGCCCTTGCAAGAGCTACGGAAATCCCGTCTAATTTAATATATACGCACCTTTAGAAGAGGTTTGTTTTCTGTGGCTCTGCGAACTGATCCCCCCCCTGAAAAGGGAACGTCAACCCGCCTTTTCCCAAAAGGACATCTCAAGATTTTTCTAGGTGCCTCCCCTGGCGTTGGAAAGACGTTCGCGATGCTTCAAGCAGCTGCTGAGCGCAAACAAGAAGGTGTTGATGTCGTCGTGGGCCTCGTTGAAACCCACAAGCGTAAAGAAACCGAAGATCAACTCAAAAATCTCGAAATCCTCCCCAGAAAAGTCATTACTTACCGGGGGAAGAAATTCAAAGAACTTGATCTTGATGGCGTCCTGGCACGGGCCCCTAAACTTGTACTCATAGATGAATGCGCCCACAGCAATTTGCCAGGAAGCCGGCACCCAAAAAGATATAATGACATCCAAGAGATTCTTGAACATGGCATCAATGTTTACACAACCCTCAACATCCAGCATTTTGAAAGCTTAAAAGATATGGTGGAGCAAATGACCCATATCACTATTCGAGAAACCATTCCCGACGCTTTCATTCAATCTGCCGATGAAGTTCAATTGATTGATTTGCCCCCCGATGACCTACTTCAACGCCTTGCAGATGGAAAAGTGTACGTCCCAGAGCAAGCCATTACCGCCATTGAAAATTACTTCAACCGTTCCAACTTACTTTCCTTGCGGGAGCTTGCCTTGCGGCACACAGTAGCAGTTGCAGACGAAGAAATGTCCCACGACGTCCAACAGCGGAAGAAGCAAGGTCCTTGGCCAGCAAGTGATCGCGTTATGGTTTGCGTCGGCACTGAACCGTCAAGCGAAAATTTGGTTCGTATTGCCTGTCGCGTTGCAGATCGGATGCAAGCCAAATGGGCAGCTGTTACTGTTGAAACGCCTGATGATGAAACGCGATCCTTAAGCGTTCAACAGCAACTCTCTCGCACCCTCCATCTCGCACAGGAATTAGGCGCTGAAGAGGTCGTTGCCCTTGACGGAACCGATGTTGCGGAAACACTTCTTCAGTATGCATTTGCAAATAACGTCACGGATATGCTTGTCGGACAACATCAAAAGCGCAGCTTCTTGCAAAGAGTTCCTCTGATTGGTCAAGTATTACGTGCAAGGTCTGTGGCTGAAGAAATTTTATCCTTTCACCCTTCTTTGACTTTACGAGTTATCCCAACGGAAGAAAATGGACCTCATCAGATTGCTCCAACCCCCAAGAAGCCCTTCCATAAGAGCATTCTCCCCTATGTTTACAGCCTTCTCATTACCTTAAGTATGTTGTTTGCTGCCGGAGAAATCGTAAAACACACCTCAATCACGAGTATCTCGACGTTCTTTTTCTTAAGCATCATCTTGGTCTCGATTAAATTTGGGTTCCGGCCCGCACTTTTGGCAACCTTTGTCGGCACGTTGGCCTACAACACCATCTTTATGAACCCAAAATACCATTTAAGTATCATAAGCTTAGAAGGAGGATTGACTTTTCTGTCCTTTGTTTTTGCGGCACTCGTCATATCAAATTTGTCCATACACTCCCGTAATGTCATTTCGACGACTCAAGGCAGATTGCGCCAAATTCGTTTCTATTCAAACTTTGTTCAAAAACTTACTCTTTGCAAATACAGGGACGATGTCCTAGCACTTCTTTGCCAAGAACTTTACCGGTTTTTAAATATTTCTGTCATTGCCTTTTGGGAAATTCACGAGAATCTAACTCCTGCAATACAGTACCCAGAGGAAAGAGACCTCGGCCTGACCACATCCGACGAAAGCGCCATTCAGTGGGCGTTAGCTCACCAAAGCCGCAGTGGACGATTCACTGACAATTTCTCAGATGCTCGCTATCTTTACTTACCCATAAAAATAGGAAACAATAGTTTAGGAGTGGTTGGTATTTGGGCATTAAAAGATCAATTAACAATTGATGATTTTAGAATTGCACAAACACTCATTGATCAAGCTGCCTTGGCGATTGATCGATTAAACCATATAAAAAAACGTGACAGATGAGGATTAATAGATACTAGAAAATGATACGTCGCCTTCTCAATTGGCTCACGATGTTAACGTTTCTGTTTACCTCAACTGGGGTGGCCATTTTTTTTATGTTCTTTTATTATGGACGCGGTCTCCCTGATTATGACTTCCTCCATAGCTACGAGCCCCTAACCACCAACCGGATTGAGGCAGCAAATGGAGACACGTTACGAGAGTTTTCAAAAGAACGACGTACGTATGTTCCTTTAGACAAGATCCCCTCCCTTGTTATTAACAGTTTCTTAGCAGCTGAAGATAAGAACTTCTTCTACCACTGCGGTTTGGATATCAACGGCATTGCTCGTGCCTTTGTCTCAAACAGCACGCAAGGGTCCTGGCTTTCGCGCCCCTTAGGAGGCTCCACCATCACCCAACAAGTCGCCAAGAATTTTCTTGTTGGTAACGAGCGATCTTTTGACCGAAAGGTCAAAGAAGCAATTATGTCCTTAAGGTTAGAATCCGCTTTCACAAAGGAGCGCATTCTGGAGCTTTACCTAAATCAGATATATTTAGGAATGGGCGCTTACGGAGTGGTTGCAGCTGCATCAACCTACTTTAATAAATCCTTGGATGAGCTATCGATTGCCGAATGTGCCTTCCTTGCAGCCATGCCCAAGGCCCCTTCCTTTTATCCAAATCAAAAGGATTTGACGCGCGCGACAGCCCGTCGAAATTGGGTAATTGATCGCTTACAAGAAGAAGGCGTTCTAAATGAAGTTGAAGCTCATTCAGCAAAGGATGAACCCTTGACTATATCCCAAGAAACTGATGAGAAAAATCAGCCCAATTATTATACAGAATATATTCGCCAAGAGCTTATAAACCATCTCGGAGAAGATGTTCTCACACAAGGTGGTCTTACAGTGAAAACAACTTTGAATCCAAATTTCCAAGCCATCGCCGTTAAGGCATTAAAGCAGGGTCTCATCTCTTATGACCGACGGCATGGATGGCGGGGTCCGATTGAAAAAGTAGACCTCGACCTCTATGACAATGATACCTGGGACTTCGCCTTGAAGAAAATACCTCCCCCCCCAGGACTGGGTGAATGGTCGCTTGCCGTTGTGTTAGAGACAACTGCCCACGAAGCAAGAATTGGGCTTAAAAATGGCGAAAAAGGAAAGATTCCTTTAAAAGAACTCCTTTGGGCTCAAAAAAATCTGCCTGACCAAACCCTTGGCCCCAAAATTGCCCATCCTGAGGAGGTCTTGAAGACCGGTGACGTTATTGCTGTTTCCCTTGTGAAAGGGGAGACGTATCGATTAGAACAGATTCCAGAAATTACGGGGGGATTTGTTGCTCTTGATCCGAATAATGGACATGTTCTCGCAATGGTTGGCGGCTATGACTTTGGGAAAAGTCAGTATAATTGTGCCACCCAAGCAAGAAGACAACCGGGATCCGCCTTTAAACCTTTTGTGTATCTAACGGCCTTAGAACACGGCTATACCCCAGAAACTAAAGTTTTGGATGCTCCTATCATGCTCAACGTTGGCGGCAAAATGGGCATTTATGCGCCTAAAAATATTACGAATAAATTTTATGGACCAACCCCTTTACGAGCCGGACTTATTTATTCTCGGAATGTGATGACAGTGCGTTTGGCACAACAAATCGGGATGAATAGGATCGATAAAACTGCCCAAAATTTTGGTCTTGTTGAAAAACTACCCCATCAGCTTGCCATGGCTTTGGGTGCTGCGGAAACAACCCTCTTAAAGCTAACGACCGCCTACGGAATGATCGCCAATGGGGGGCTTCAGATTTCCCCTATTTTCATCGACGAAGTTGTAGATCGCCACAACCAGGCAGTTTACCAATCACAACCCCTCCCGAAAACACGCGTTGCCAGTTCTAAATCCACTCGCCTACTCATTAAAATGATGGAAGACGTTGTGCAAATAGGAACCGCAAAAAGTCTCTTAAGCCTAGAGCGCCCCATCGCAGGCAAGACGGGAAGCACGAATGATTTTAAAGACAGCTGGTTTGTCGGCTTTACTCCAGATCTTGTCGTCGGTGTATTTGTTGGTTTCCCGTCCCCCAAAACTTTGGGTGCCGACGAATCTGCATCCCATGTTGCTGTTCCCATCTTTGCGAAGTTTATGAAAGAAGCCATGGCAAATAAGCCCGTCGTTGGCTTTGGTAAACTTAAAGAACAAGAAGAACCAGAAGTTCAATTAGAAGTAGCCTTGCCCCAAGAAGATACATTTTTGGTTCAAGAAGAGGGGTAAGCTCCTCGTTACTTCACCTGACCCAGATAGGGAATATCTTTCAGAGCCTCAAGAGGCTTTTTCAAAACAACTGTGACAATATTTTGGGGAGAGCACGTAGCCAATTCGGATGGAACTTTACAAAACTTATCCTGAAAGCCTTGCCCTGGTTGAAGATTCTTCCATCCAGGCGTGCTGAGCACATAGCCCGAATAATAAAACAGCCTCCCTTGGCTATCTTTGAGCACAAATCCGTTCAAGTTTGTCTTTTGGAGGATATCAAACTTTCCCGGAATGATGACTGGGGCTCCATTCGGGCTTTTAGCAATGGCAACCAGCAATAAAAATGGTGGAGCCTGTAATGGCTGGAACATAATAGAATCCACAAGCTTTTCAGTGCTTGTAAGGGCTTGATATCTTGGATCATTCACAATCGTGAGACCCGCATAATTAACATGACCACCTTGAAATCTGACTTCGAGGCCCAACAAA
>JAIESE010000045.1 GCA_019746225.1 Alphaproteobacteria bacterium
CCCGAGAGGAAAATGTGGCACGTTTTATTTTTGTAACTGGTGGTGTGGTCTCTTCCTTAGGAAAAGGGATAGCATCGGCGTCTCTTGGAGCCCTTCTGCAAGCCCGAGGATACAAAGTTTTAATCCGCAAATTAGAACCTTATCTAAATGTTGATCCGGGAACAATGAACCCCTTACAGCATGGGGAAGTCTTTGTCACAGATGACGGCGCGGAGACAGACCTTGATTTAGGCCACTATGAACGATTTACAGGCGTGAACGCAACACGCTTTGATGCAGTTTCAACGGGTCGTATTTACTCCGATGTCATTGCCAATGAACGGCGTGGCGACTATTTAGGTGCTACCGTTCAAATCATCCCTCACATTACGGATGCCATTAAAGGCGCTATCTTAAAGAATAGCGAACAAGCTGATTTTGTCATTTGTGAAATCGGGGGCACCGTGGGTGACATTGAAGGTCTACCTTTTCTTGAAGCCATTCGTCAGCTACGTAATGATGTGGGCTGGCGCAATTCGCTTTTTATTCATTTGACCCTTGTTCCCTATATTCCAACGGCAGGAGAACTTAAAACAAAACCTACTCAACATTCAGTTCAAAAACTTCAAAGCCAAGGTATCCAGCCCGACATTCTTTTATGCCGCAGCGACCGCCCTATTGGAGTGGAAGAACGGCGCAAGCTTGCTCTTTTCTGTAACTTAAAACCTGAATGCGTGATTGAAGCTTTAGATGTTGCCTCTATTTATCAAGTTCCTATCAGTTATCACCATCAAGGTTTAGATAAGGAAGTTTGCAAACATTTTTCTCTTGAAGATAAAACCTCACCCGATCTGACGATTTGGGAGCAAATTGTTGACACCCTCAATCGCCCCGAAGGGAATGTCACCATTGGCGTTGTTGGCAAATATACCTGCCTTGTGGACGCTTATAAATCTCTTCACCAAGCCCTTATTCATGGGGGAATTGCTAATAAAGTTCATGTAAATATTGAATGGATTGATGCAGAAGAATTAGAAGCTGCGAGCAAAATCCACCTCATGGAGCGTTTTTCATCCCTTCATGGAATCCTCATTCCTGGCGGTTTTGGCACGCGCGGGACTACAGGCATGAAGCTAGCCATTGAATACGCCCGCGAGCATAAAATCCCTCTCTTTGGTATATGTTTAGGAATGCAGCTTTCTGTTATCGAAGCCCTTCAAAATATTGGAGGTCACAAGAAAGCAAATTCAACAGAGTTTGAGCCAACTTTCATGCCTGTCGTGGGGCTTATGACCGAATGGGCCAAGGGTGATATGATTCAAAAGTACTTTCCCGGCGGTGATCTTGGCGGTACCATGCGTCTTGGTGCCTATGAATGTCAATTAACTCCAGACTCTAAATCTCATGATATTTATCATAGCGACCATATCTCTGAGCGCCACCGCCACCGTTATGAGGTCAATACTACCTATCTCAAAGAACTTGAAGAATGTGGTCTTTATGTAGTGGGAAAAACAGAAGACGGCTTTTTGCCAGAAGTTGTTGAACGCAAGGATCATCCTTGGTTTATTGGCGTTCAATTCCACCCTGAATTAAAATCACGGCCTTTCAAACCTCACCCTTTATTTACCTCATTTATTGAAGCAGCCCTCAATCAAAATCGTCTTGTTTAATAGGAGTATAGTATGACCCATCACGTTAAAGTCGGTAATCTTACCATTGGAAACGATCTCCCTTTAACCCTCCTTGCGGGACCTTGCGTTATGGAAAGTCGCGACCATGCTCTTGAAATGTCTCATGCCTTGGTAGAAATGACACAAAAATTGGGAATGGGGCTAATTTATAAAACCTCCTTTGATAAAGCCAATCGTACCAGCTTAAGCGGCGCAAGAGGAGTGGGTCTTAAGGAAGCACTCCCCGTCTTTGCAGAAATCCGCGAAAAGTGGGGATGCCCGATTGTCACCGATGTTCATGATGCTCTTCAATGTGCTCCCGTGGCCGAAGTCGTCGATGTTCTTCAAATCCCTGCTTTCTTGTGCCGTCAAACAGACCTTCTACTTGCAGCTGGCAACACAGGGAAAGCCTTAAACGTGAAAAAAGGGCAATTTCTTGCCCCTTGGGATATGAAGAACGTGGTAAAGAAAATTGAAGAAACCGGTAATAAAAACATTATGTTGTGTGAGCGCGGCGTTTCCTTTGGGTACAATACACTTGTCTCAGATATGCGTGCCCTTCCCATCATGGCTGAGCTTGGTTATCCCATTGTTTTTGATGCAACTCATTCTGTTCAACAACCGGGTGGTCAAGGGTCTTCAACGGGAGGACAGAGAGAATTTGTGCCTGTTCTTGCCCGTGCTGCCATTTCCATTGGCGTTGCTGCTGTGTTTATGGAAACCCATCAAGACCCAGACAAAGCGCCCAGTGATGGGCCTAACATGGTTAAATTAAAAGATATGCCTGCTCTTCTTGAAACGCTCATGGCTTTTGATAATTTATCAAAGTCTAATCCCCTTTCTCTAGCCGCTTAAGCGAGGACATTATGAGTATCATCATCGACATTCTAGGACGTGAAATTCTTGATTCCCGAGGTAATCCTACCGTTGAGGTTGAAGTTGAACTTGAAAGTGGTGTCCGCGGACGGGCTTCCGTTCCTTCGGGTGCGTCTACTGGCAAACATGAAGCCGTTGAAAAGCGTGATGGTGACAAAGAGAGATATAATGGGAAAGGTGTTTTGAATGCCGTAGAAGCGGTCAATGATGACCTTTATGACGCTTTGTGCGGAATGAATGCCCAAGAACAAATGCTTATTGATCAAGCTCTCATCGACTTGGATGGCACAGAAAATAAAGAAAAATTTGGGGCCAATGCCCTTCTCGGCGCAAGTCTTGCCATTGCACGGGCTGCAGCAGAAGAGCAAGGTCAACCCCTCTATCGTTATATTGGCGGTCTTTATGCCCATGTTCTTCCTATCCCATTGATGAATATCATTAATGGGGGCGCCCATGGCGATAATCCTATTGATTTTCAGGAATTTATGATTGCTCCCACAGGAGCCCCTTCCTTTAAGGAAGCCCTCAGGTGGGGATCAGAAGTCTTTCACGCCTTGAAGAAAAACCTCTCCGAGGCGGGTTATAATACAAATGTGGGCGATGAAGGCGGCTTTGCCCCTGCCCTCCCTTCAACTCGAACTGCCCTGGATTTCATTATGAAATCCATTGAAACGGCCGGCTATAAGCCTGGGGAAGATGTCGTTCTGGCTTTAGATGTAGCAGCCACTGAGTTTTATCGGGTGGGGCGCTACCATCTAGCAGGAGAAAATAAAATCCTGGAGTCCTCTGAATTAGTCGCTTTCTATGAAGAACTTGTCAAAACCTATCCCATTCATTCCATTGAAGATGGCATGGCAGAGGACGATTGGCATGGATGGAAGGCCTTAACTGATGCCCTGGGAGAAACAACCCAACTAGTGGGTGATGATCTCTTTGTCACCAATCCTTTGCGGTTGGCTGAAGGCATTGAAAAGGACGTTGCCAATAGTATACTTATTAAACTGAATCAAATTGGAACCCTTACAGAAACCATACAAACCGTTGATCTAGCCCACAGGTCCAGCTATACAACCGTCATGTCCCACCGTTCCGGTGAGACAGAAGATACTTTCATTGCTGATCTTTCAGTAGCCTTAAATTGTGGACAAATCAAAACCGGCTCTCTCTCCCGCTCTGACCGAATGGCAAAATATAATCAATTGCTGCGCATTGAGGAAGAACTGGGATCACAAGCAGTGTTTGGGCTTTAGTTAAAAGCTGTACAATCTTAATATTTTGATAATATTAAAAAATTTCGAGAAGCGCTTCTAACAGCTCTCAATCAATTCTTAGAAGAGCTTGAGCATACAGGAGTTCTTTGTGAAACAGACTTTTTATGAAGTTCAAAAGTAATGCCATTATCTTTATCAAAGATACTATTGGGGTGCTCGATATAGACCCAATGTTCCAAAGGTGCTTTGGGAGATTCGGCATAATTCCTAAATACTATCCATTGAATAGTCGCCCGTTAAAAAGTTCTGGACACGAGGAAAATCCTAGAGGAATCGAGTAGATTTTGATAAAATAATTGCA
>JAIESE010000046.1 GCA_019746225.1 Alphaproteobacteria bacterium
GCCGTCTTTTTCCAAGTCTTTTGCCATTCCGCAGGAGACGATGGTATTTTTCCGGTACCTGTTAGGCCAGGCATGCCCAGCTTTTCCATATTCTCGGACATTTTTTTGGTGGCTTGATCGGCAAATCTTTTCCAAGATTTTTCCCACTGTTCTGAAACTCCCAAAGGATTGTCAAAGAGAGTAAAAGGAGAAGACTTCCGAGATTGCCTTGCCATGATTCGATCCTTTAATAATCTGGTTTATAACCCCAAGATATAGATAAAATATTAATTAAATGTTAAAAAACACTGATTTCATGGCACTCTTAGAGTATTTTTCATTATTTTGTTTTTTGGCGTGAGAAGTGAATTTTGGAAAATGGCTGTTTTTTAATTATGTTATTTTTTAACAATGAAAAATATAAAAAAACTGATATTACGATATTTTCAATTTTTAGAATAATATATTCATTTAGAATTTAATGTTAATATGTTGTTTTTAAAAAACAAAATACAAAATATAAAAACAATTTCTTATATATTTAAAATATAGCATTGACTTATTTGTCATTAATACTACTTTGTAAATCGAGCGCGTTCTTTAATTGTTGAATCTTCAGCCACTAAATACGGTTGAAAATTAAATAATGAGGAAGATGAGTCCCAAGATAGACTCTAAGGTGGCTCCGATTTTACATATTCCGACTATGGTGTTTGAATTACGACTCCTGATTTGAACACTATCCTTCCCCGGTAATTAAGGCCGGGGATTTTTTTTGTCTTCTTGGACAATTCAGCTCTTAAAATTTTGTTGCTTTCAGTAGGGTGGTATTTTTGCTATGACTAATATTCGGTACTAGATTAATAAATGTGAGCCAAATGTTGTCGACTGCTTTGCCCAGAGGTTTCATGAGGGTATCCATATCAAGGGTCTTGTATCCAAAGCTCAACTTTAAATTTAAAAGGAAAGAACCATGACGCAGTTGTGGCGTTTTTTTGTCCCGATCCTCATGGGGGTGTCCATATGGCTTATTCCCTTGCCAACAGGCATGGACCCCAAGGCGTGGTCTTTGTTTGCCATCTTTACGGCGACGATCTTGGCTCTTATTTGTCGCCCGCTCCCCTTAGGGGCAGTATGTTTGATCAGTATGGTCACAGCCGTGATGGTGCAAGATATGGATCTTTCCCAAGCCTTAAGTGGCTTTGGGAATCCTGTCATTTGGCTGATTCTTCTGGTATTTTTCATTGCCCGTGCCTTTATTAAGACCCAGCTCGGCATGCGGATCGCTTACTTTTTCGTAAGGCTCCTGGGCAAACATACCCTTGGGCTTGGATATGGAATTGTTGCAACCGAATTGGTAATTGCCCCGTTTATCCCGAGCAATGGGGCACGAGCAGGTGGGATTATGTTCCCCATCCTCAAATCAATCGCGGAATCCTTAGAGAGTCGAGTGGGAGACGGAACGGAACGACGGGTCGGGTCCTATTTAACCCAAGTGTGTTTCCAAGGAAACCTGATCACCAGCGCCATGTTTTTGACAGCCATGGCAGCCAATCCCATGGCACAATCTATGGCTAAATCAGTAGGGGTTGATATTACGTGGACGAACTGGTTTGTCGCAGCCCTTGTTCCTGGCCTCTTGAGCTGCATATTGATTCCTCTGTTTCTTTACTTTGTTTACCCCCCTGAAGAAAAGCATCATCCGAATGCCACCCAACTCGCGCGAGATAAGTTAAAGGAAATGGGCCCCATGACCCATCAAGAATGGACGATGGTTGGGGTTTTCTCCCTAATGCTGTTTTTCTGGGTATTTGGCGCGCGCTGGACGATTGATCCGACAACAACGGCCTTGGCTGGGGTATGTTTGCTGCTTCTCACTAATGTTTTGAGTTGGGAAGACGTCCTCAACGAAAAAGAAGCCTGGCACATCTTTGTGTGGTTCGGCATTTTGGTGACCATGGCCAAGTATCTGCAAGTGTTAGGTTTTGTTGATTGGTTTAGCGGAAGTGTTGGGGGGATGATTAAGGGTTACGATTGGGAGCTGGTATTCCTTGGGATCGTTCTCATCTATTTTTATAGCCATTACTTCTTTGCCAGCAATACAGCCCACGTTGGAGCGATGTATGCCGCCTTCTTGGCTGTTTCCCTTACGGCAGGGACACCACCGCTTCTGGCTGCCCTTGTGCTCGGCTTTTGTTCCAACCTATTTTCCTCGATGACCCACTACGGATCAACCGCCAACGTTGTTCTCTATGGGTCCGGCTATGTGCCCCTTGGCACTTGGTGGGGCTTGGGTTTCATGGTGAGTATTGTCAACCTGATCATTTGGCTTGGCGCCGGCGCTGTGTGGTGGAAGGTCTTAGGGTTATGGTAGAATGTTGTTTGTAGACGAGGGGAGTGAATTTGGGGGAGCAATTTCTTCAAAATGGCGAAGCGTTACGTAAGCAACAAAGTTCACAGCAATACCAACAATAGCTGCGTCAAAATTTTCTGAAGAACCAATAAGGAAAGACCAAGACAGCATGCCAAACACACCTGTGACGCTGCTGACCCAAAATGTTCGAGGGCTTGCTTTATACCCCATAATTCCGCCAACCAGGGGAACCAAAATAAGCGGTGTCCAAAAATTATATGCATATAAGAGGGCATCAACCGCACTTTCACATCTCATTGCAAAAAACCCTCCCCCTGCTCCCATCACAAAGGTAGCACATCGGGTAAGCCAAAGCTCTGACCTTTCCGTAAAAGGTTTTTGACGAAAAGGCTTCCAGAAATCATGGATAACAGAAACAGCAGCAGCATTCAAAAACGAGTCAGCTGAAGACATTAGTATTGCCATGACACCAACGATGGCAAGTCCTTTCAGGCCAACAGGCATCACGGTTTGGATAACATGAGGAAGGGAAAGATTTGCATTGAGATCAGGGGCAATCACAACAGCAATAAGACCAATAAAGCCAATGATAAAGAAAAAGGGAATAGAGATTAAGCCACTTAAGAACGTTCCACGGACTGTGTCTTGCACGGTTCGCCCAATTAATAAACGTTGTACATAAGGCGGAACCAACGTTTCACCAAAGAAGAAAGTCAAAAACCACCCTAGCAAAGTCAGAGAGGACATCGAGGTCAACATGCTTCCATGGGACTCAGGAAGTTTGTCCCATAACGCCTCAAGGCCGCCCACATAATGGAGCCCGAAAAAAGCGACAGGAGGCAAAGTCAGCGCTAGGACGCAAAAATGCACGGTGTCATTGATCACGATGGATCGCATCCCCCCCAAGGTGGAATAGAGGATGACGACTATGGAACCAACCAATATACCTAAGAATGGAGAAATCCCCAAAAGCACGTGAGTGACGTAACCAAACGCGCAGAATTGTGCTCCAGCAACACCAGTACATACCAAGGCTCCTGCGATTCCTGTAAATATTTTAGCATTTTGACCATAGAGCTGACCCATGATGTCCCCTACAGACATCTTTTTTTGAAAAATCCCCATACGAGGGGCAATGAAACGAGCAATGAGGATTTCTTTTAAGCTAAACCCCCAGACAGCAAGGACATACGTCAGTCCCAGGGTAAAAACTTTCTCGGACAGTCCAATGGATAAACCCCCTCCAATAAAGGAGGCGGATAGGGTTGTGAAGACAAAAAATCCTGAATAACTGCGCCCCCCAATGGAATAATCTTGAAGATTTTTAACAGATCTGCTGGCCCGAATGCCAACGCCTAAAATAATCAGTAAATATGCCCAAAAAAAGGCAAGATCAAGCGTTGAGAAATTCATCGCCTTGGTCTCCAGTCAACCTTCATTAACATAAATACTTTCTACTTTTAAGATTATCGAATTGTTTTATATCACAATTTCTCCTTATGAGGGTATGTTTTTTGATGGAGGTGAAACTTTGAAAAAGTTGGGTCTTTTTTTAGGACATCAATGCTGTATAGAGTCTTAATAAATGTGGAGAGTCCTTGGACAGCCGGTTCTTCGCCGCTTCATAAGCTTCTTTTAAATAGGCTCTGCTCATTATTTTCATCTCCTGTGAAACATTCTCATGACCCTGGCTTGATGCGAGATCGGCCTTTCGTTTGTATAGGTTACTCAAGACTTCTAAGGCTGCAAAGGATTCTCGACAGGAGTTGTTTTTAGATATCTCAATTGAATCAAGAATGGAAGCTTCGGCCTTTACAAGGTCGCCATTTAGAAGATAGAGATGCGATAAATCAATAAGGATTTTGGCAATCAATGGATGATTCAATTGCCTCTTATTTTCAAAAATTCTTAAAGCTTCCTCGAAATGAGATATGGCTAACTTGGGTTGGTCCAGTTCTTTATAGGATGTTCCAAGGCCTATGATAACGCTTACGAGTTCCATAAAGTGGTCTGGAAAATATTGCTTA